>SHZO01000031.1 GCA_009692285.1 Gammaproteobacteria bacterium
ATTTTCGCCATCATGGCGCATGAGATTCCGCAAGAAGTAGGAATTTTTGCTGTCTTGCTGTCTGCGGGATTTACTCCTATACGGGTACTGACATTAAATATTTTGGTTAGTTTCACTGCGGTTCTCGGGGCAGTTGTCGGTTGGCTAGTCTTGAGCTCGGCCCAAGAGTGGCAGCCCTACGTCTTGGCAGTGGCTGCAGCTAGCCTAATTTATGTGGCAGTATCTGATTTAATTCCCGGCCTGCACAGGCGCACAGATATGCGCGAGAGCTTTGCTCAGGTGTTATGGATTGCCTTAGGGGTTGCGCTGGTAATGTGGGCCGAGTCGCTATTACATTAATTAATACGCCCCTTGAAAGATTACGAGATGCCCTCATCTTGAGTAATTAATCATCATTAATTCTCGCGAGTGGGTCTTTCATGCGCCCAGATAAGTTAACAGCTATGTTTCAACAAGCTTTGGGGGACGCGCAGTCCTTAGCCCTTGGCCGAGATCAACAAATCGTTGAACCTGTGCATGTATTGCTTGCTTTGCTTGACCAGCGGGGCGGAACAGTAAGGCCGTTGCTACAACAAGCCGGTGGTAATGCACAGCGTTTGCGTATCAATTTACTTGCGAGCATAGACAAGCTGCCCAAAGTTGAAGGAGTGCCAGGGGATATCCACATGGCCAATGATTTGCAGCGTCTCTTAAATGCCACCGATAAACTAGCACAGTCTAAAGGTGACCAATTTATATCGAGTGAATTATTTGTATTAGCTGCAATCGAGGATAAAGCAACTTTAGCCAAGATGTTGAAGGACGCAGGCTATACCAAAATTTCTTTAGAGAAAGCGGTAGATGAGATTCGTGGCGGTGAAAAAGTTAAGGATTCTAACGCCGAAGAAGCTCGACAGGCACTGGAAAAGTATACGATCGATCTAACGCGCCGAGCTATCGAAGGCAAGCTCGATCCAGTGATTGGTCGTGACGATGAGATTCGCCGCACCATTCAGGTCCTGCAACGGCGGACTAAAAATAATCCAGTTCTTATTGGTGAGCCGGGCGTTGGAAAGACAGCAATTGTCGAAGGTCTAGCGCTGCGAATTATCAATGATGAAGTTCCAGAGTCGCTACGCAATAAACGAGTGCTTTCTTTGGATATGGGGGCCTTGATCGCTGGCGCAAAATTTCGTGGAGAATTTGAAGAGCGTCTAAAGCATGTGTTAAACGATCTAGCTAAACAAGAAGGACGGGTAATTCTATTCATTGATGAGTTACACACGATGGTCGGAGCTGGAAAAGCTGAAGGGTCGATGGATGCGGGTAATATGTTAAAGCCCGCCTTGGCCCGTGGCGAATTACATTGTGTTGGGGCAACAACCCTAAATGAATACCGCAAGTACCTTGAGAAAGATGCTGCCCTTGAGCGGCGTTTTCAAAAAGTCTTTGTTAAAGAGCCTACAGTTGAAGATACCATTGCTATCTTGCGTGGCTTGCAAGAGCGCTATGAAAATCATCACAAAGTTGAGATCACTGACCCTGCTATTGTGGCTGCTGCGATGCTCTCAAGCCGATATATTACGGATCGTCAATTGCCGGATAAGGCGATCGATTTGATCGACGAAGCTGCAGCAAGAATTCGTATTGAAATGGACTCAAAACCTGAAACACTAGACAAATTAGAGCGCCGTATTATCCAGCTAAAAATTGAACAGGTTGCGTTGCAAAAAGAAAAAGATGAGGCCACTAAGAAGCGCTTAGCCTTATTAGTGGAAATGTTAGGGCAGCTCGAACGAGAGTACGCAGATCTAGAAGAAATTTGGAAAAGTGAAAAGGCTTCGTTGCAGGGTGCCTCTGCTATAAAAGACGAGCTAGAAAAAGTTAAGCAAGCACTGGATAGGGCGCGTCGGCAGAGCGATCTGACTAAAATGGCTGAGTTACAATACGGGCGTATTCCTGAACTTGAAAAACGCCTGAGCGAAGCGCAAGCCGCCGAAGGTAAAAATCATAAGCTGCTGCGTAATCAGGTTACCGAAGAAGAAATTGCCGATGTAGTTTCAAAGTGGACTGGTATTCCAGTTTCAAAAATGCTCGAAGGTGAGAGAGACAAGCTCCTGCGTATGGAGGAGGCCTTGTCTAAGCGTGTGGTGGGGCAAAGCGAGGCAGTACGTATGGTTTCTGATGCCGTGCGTCGTTCCCGCTCTGGTCTATCGGATCCGCAGCGTCCGAGCGGTTCGTTCTTATTCTTAGGTCCGACAGGTGTAGGTAAGACAGAGTTGTGCAAGTCTCTAGCCGAATTTCTCTTTGACACTGAAGAGGCAATGGTTCGCATTGATATGTCTGAGTTTATGGAGAAGCACTCCGTTGCGCGTTTGATTGGCGCCCCTCCTGGGTATGTTGGTTACGAGGAGGGGGGTTATTTAACAGAAGCGGTACGTCGTCGCCCTTATGCTGTGATTCTGCTGGATGAAATAGAGAAAGCGCACCCAGATATTTTTAATATATTGCTTCAAGTGCTAGATGATGGGCGGTTAACTGATGGTCAAGGCCGCACTGTTGATTTTCGTAATTCAGTAGTGATCATGACATCTAATTTAGGTTCTGGTGTTATTCAAGAATATTCGGACGAGAAAAATTATGCAGCAATGAAAGCTGCTGTCATGGAAGTGGTTCAGAAAAGCTTTAGACCTGAATTTATCAATCGAATTGACGATATCATAGTATTTCATTCTTTGGCCTTAGCGCAGATCCGTGCGATTGTGAGCATTCAGTTGGGAATGTTACGTAAGCGCTTAGTTGAGCGCGGTATGGAATTGCAGTTGGATCCAGCCGCACTCGATTTGGTTAGTGAGGCGGGATTTGACCCTGTTTATGGCGCAAGACCACTCAAGAGAGCTATTCAGCATCAAATCGAAAACCCTTTAGCCCAGCAACTCTTAAAGGGATTTTATGTCTCTGGAGATGTAGTTCACGTGATCGTAGGTAAAGATGGGCGGCTAGCCTTCGGCAAGAGCGTATAATCTGGACGCATTATTGAGACAATCAGAGAAAGGAGCCGCTGCTAGAATGCCATTTTACGAGTACCAGTGCGCAAAGTGCACCCATGAATTTGAGGCCATGCAAAAAATCACCTCAGCACCCCTGCGTAAGTGTCCTTCTTGTGGCAAACAGTCAATTAAAAGACTGATCTCTGCGCCTGTTTTTCGCTTGAAGGGTTCGGGCTGGTATGAAACAGACTTCAAAGGCGATAAAGACAAAAAACGTAATTTAGCCGGTGAGACTCCAGCTGATAAGTCCGATGATAATAAGGCAGATTCAGGTGCAGCCAAATCGGATGAGAAATCAGAGGACAAAGAGGGCGTAGCATCAAGTGATAAACCAGCCGCACAACCTTCCGAGAAGAAAGTCGATAAACTTGCAGAGAAGTCTGCTGATAAACCGGCACAAAAGCCTGCTCCTGAACTTGCCAAAAAATCAGCTTCTAAAATTAAACCGCCCAGTAAGGGTGCTTCGAAAATTACCAAGAAAAAATGAAAACCTATTCAGCTGCTAAAAAAAGATTACTCGCACATTTGGATCTACAAGATGCTCAAGGCGCTTTTTCCGATGAAGCCTTCGCAGAGCTTGGTCGTTTGGTCAATATCATGCGCGCTGAATCTCCAGTCATGGCTCCCTTAGATGAGCTTGAGTTTGTGGAGGGACGCTGGGAAACGACTTTTGCGCATTTTGGGGGTAAGCGCAGTGCCGGCAAATCTAAAATCCATGACTCCACGCTCTTTGACCACAGCTTTAATCGCTTTCCTGCCGTCCCCATTCGAGTCACTCGTCTGTGCCAAGAAATTTCAGCTGCAGAGAATGCCTATAACAACCTAGTAGACTTTACCGCTGCTGACGGACGTATGCGAGGTCTGATCATTACGCGAGGTCGTTATCGCGCCGACCCAGAGAATCGACAGCGTTTTTATGTTGAGTTTTATCGTATTGAACTGGTTCCGGGCGTCGGTTTCACAGAGGCGCAATTACGGGCGGCGTTAAGTTCAGGAGATGTTAGGTTATCTGATGAGCAGTCTTTATTCGTTGACCTAAAACCACCACGATTGCACTCGGATGTAGTTTATCTAGATGAAGATATGCGAATTAATATTGGGGGTTTAGGTGGTATGTATGTGCTGCGTCGTTGTAATGAAAAGACTGTCTCTTTTTAGTTAGAGTTGTAATCACTAGAGTTTCTGTATTAGTTTAAAAACTAAAAAGATTTCGCACGTAATTTATTGAGCGCTGCTTCATCGAGCCGATAGAACCACAAGATGAAGATTGCCAACAGCGACATTGTCGCTGGAATATAGGCTATAGAGAGTAGCACCGCCTCGCGTACTGCTGGGGTCACTTCAGAGGGAGGAGTCAGCGGGTTAAATTTCGCACCAGATAAGGCTAGCCCTAAGATTAATGGGCCAAGTGCAGCAGCTAGTTTTTCTACAAAGCTGTACAGCGCAGAATACATTCCTTCGCGGCGCAAACCTGTGTAGTGATAGTCAAGTTCCATCGCATCGGTGAGCATCGACATGGCAAAGACTACGTTACCCGCAAAAGCAATGCCATTTACAAAACCACGCAAGGCAAGCAAGGTAATTGGTTCGCCCGGTATAGCGGTCATCCATGAAAGCCCAACTAAGCCTGTGATTATCGATGAAACTACGTACGCCCCGCGTTTGCCTACATGTTTGGATATCCGTACTAATAATGGTGTGCACACCAGCACCGCAATAGTCATTGGTCCCCCAATAAAAGGGAGTTTTGTGAGGGGCATATCAATTACGCTAACCAAAAAGAACATCAAACCACCAGAACTTGCGCTGACTCCAATCAGCTGAACAAGTTTGATGGCTAAAATTTGTTGGAATGGTTTATTGCGCACAAAGCCCATAAATTGCTCAAAAAAACTTAAATTATTTTGCGTACGTGCGTGGTAAGGTGCGTTACGAGTGCCCCACCAAGCGGTGAGCATTGCGGCTAAAATTAAGGCGCCTCCGAGCGCGCCAACTGCGGCATGCGCATTCCAATCTTTGCCCATGATCTGCAGTACCGCACCGGCCGCTGATTGTGAAAGAAAGCCTCCAATCGAGGCGAACATCACACGCCAACCATGAATTGAAGAGCGCTCGTGATAGCCCGTGGTCATTTCTGCGGGCATCGCCATATAGGGGACATTAAAGAGGGAGTAGCCGCTGGTGTAGAGCACCAGCGCTGCTAACACATAAATAGAGGCCATGAGACCTGGTCCGCTCGTCATGCTTTCAAAAGGACCAACAAAGGGAATGGTGAATACTGCGCAGAATGAAAAAGCAGAAACGATGGCGCCCCAAAATAGCCAGGGACGACGGCGACCTTGCGTTCCGCTGGTTTTATCACTCATATAACCAGTTAGCGGGTCGGAGATCGCATCATAAATCTTAGAGAGAAAAATCAAAAAACCTGCGAACGCAGGGGGTATTTTCAACACACTTACAAAATAAAACATGGCGAGTGCAGAAATTCCATTCATCAAAATAGCCACCCCAAAGGCGCCGGTGGCCCAATAGGCCTTCAGGCTCACAGGCAAGGATCTTTCGAGTTCGGGAGTTTTGCTTAATGGGATATCCATCGATGCCACTCTACGCAAGAACTAGCACGCCGTCATTACGTGTTTTAGTGGGTGCTGTGTTGCACCTCTGGCAGCGTCTCCGTAACATCTCCAACCCTAATGCGCACTCATTACTGTGGACAAGTCAACGAGACCCTGACGGGCACTAATGTCACCGTAGCGGGGTGGGTGCATCGCCGGCGTGATCATGGCGGGGTCATCTTCGTCGACCTACGTGATCGAGAAGGGTTGATTCAAATTGTTTGTGATCCTGATGCTGTGGCTGTCTTTGCTGAAGCTGAAAAGCTTCGCAATGAGTTTGTGGTCAGCATTACAGGGTTAGTGCGTTTGAGACCTGAGGGTACAAGTAACACTAATTTAACTTCGGGAAAAATTGAACTACTCGCTCGGAGTATTGAACTACTGAATCGTTCTGATCCACTGCCATTCCAACTGGATGAGCATGTCTCTGAAGAAGTACGATTGAAGTATCGTTATCTTGATCTGCGTCGTGAAGTTATGAGCATACGCATGCGACAGCGCCATCAAATTACCCGTGCGATGAGGAATTATTTGGATGATGCGGGATTTGTTGATATCGAAACTCCTATGCTCACCAAAGCAACACCAGAAGGTGCGCGTGATTACCTGGTTCCCTCGCGTACGCATGCGGGAAAATTTTTCGCATTGCCACAGTCGCCCCAAATATTTAAACAATTACTCATGGTTGCAGGCTTTGAGAGGTATTACCAAATTGTGCGCTGCTTTCGTGATGAAGACTTGCGCGCCGATCGTCAGCCAGATTTCACACAATTAGATATTGAGACTTCATTCTTGAATCAGGATCAGATCATGGTGATCATGGAAGATCTGATTCGCCACATCTTTAAAGTAGTGCTGTCTGCAGATTTACCGAATCCATTTCCACGCATCACTTATGCTGAAGCAATGCGTCGTTATGGTAGCGATAAGCCTGATTTACGCGTTGCCATGGAACTAGCTGATGTAGCTGATCTTGTTGCTGATTGTGATTTCAAGGTTTTTGCCGGGCCAGCTAAAGATCCTAATGGTCGCGTGTCTGCGCTATGTGTGCCCCAAGGTGGCAAATTATCACGCAAGGAAATTGATGATTACACCACCTACGTAGCGCGCTATGGTGCACGGGGTTTGGCTTATATAAAAGTTAATGAAATTTCTAGAGGTCGCGATGGTTTACAGTCCCCGATCTTAAAGTTTCTCTCTGACGCTGCTATAGCTGGTATTTTGCAACGTACTGGAGCTGCTGATAATGATCTAATTTTCTTCGGTGCTGATACGTTCAAAGTCGTCAGCGATGCTTTAGGCGCATTACGCTTGAAAGTAGCACAAGATCTCAAGTTAGTGACGGCTGCATGGCAGCCGCTATGGGTAGTTGATTTTCCGATGTTTGAATTCGATGCTGAAGAGAAGCGTTGGACTGCGATGCATCATCCATTTACTTCACCCAAAGACTTGGATCCCATCGCGCTACGTGCTGACCCTACCGGTGCTTTAGCTAAAGCCTACGATATGGTGCTTAATGGTTCCGAAATTGGCGGCGGCTCGGTGCGTATCCATAAACAGGATTTGCAATCTACAGTATTCAATTTGCTCGGCATTCCGCCAGAAGAGGCGTGTGCTAAATTTGGTTTCTTACTTGATGCCTTGAAGTATGGTGCCCCGCCACATGGGGGTATCGCGTTTGGTGTTGATCGCTTAGCAATGCTAATCTGCGGTTCAGAGAGCATTCGCGATGTGATTGCCTTTCCTAAAACTCAAACTGCGGCCTGTCCATTAACTGATGCCCCGACCGAGGTTACCGAGAAACAACTGCGCGAGCTACATATCAGGGTTCGTCAAGCGCCTGCGACTTAAGTTGGTAGAGTTTCTCAAGGGCCTCTCTCGGGCTTAAGCTATCAATTTCAAGCGTCGCTAGTTGTGTACGTAATTGATTAGCGTGGTGCTGTAATGCGAGAGTCTGAGATGTTGCGCTTGCGTGAATAGCCATTTCTAATTGTGGGCTTGATGTACCTTGGTGTGCGGCTTGCGTCTCTAATTGCGCAAGATAGCGTTTGGCATCGTTGATAACCTCATGCGGTACACCCGCAAGTTTAGCTACGGCAAGACCGTAGCTGCGGCTCGCAGCGCCCGGTTTCACTGCATGCATAAATACAATACCTTCGCGGTGTTCTGCGGCATCTAAGTGCACATTGCTCACGCCTTTCAATTCACCTGCCAACGTGGTGAGCTCAAAGTAATGCGTGGCAAATAAAGTAAATGCTTTCAGTTCGCTCGCTAAATGGCGGGCGCTCGCCCACGCCAGTGAGAGACCATCGAAGGTGCTGGTGCCGCGGCCAATTTCATCCATGAGCACTAAGCTACGAGGTGTGGCGTTGTGCAAAATATTAGCTGCTTCGGTCATCTCCACCATAAAAGTAGAGCGACCCCCGGCCAAGTCATCCCCCGCCCCAATGCGCGTGAAGATACGATCCAGTGGACCGATTAAAGTAGACTGCGCGGGCACAAAACTGCCGATATGGGCCAAGATGGCAATCAACGCCACCTGCCGCATATAGGTGCTCTTACCGCCCATGTTCGGTCCGGTGATAATTAACATACGCCGGTTTGCATCGAGCTCAATATCATTGGGTACAAACGGTTCTGTAGAGAATTTTTCAACTACAGGGTGCCGCCCCCCGCGAATCTGTAAAATGGGTTCTTGAGTTAGATTTGGAGCGTTCCACCGCAGGGTGAGCGCGCGTTCAGCCAGTGCTGCATGCGCATCTAACTCTGCGATGCCTGTAGCGCTTTCTTGTAGCGTACCTAAGCGATCACAGAGTTGCTGTAATAATTTTTCGTAGAGTTCTTTCTCGCGAGCAAGCGATCTTTCACGAGCACCTAGAATTTTATCTTCAAATACTTTCAGCTCTGCAGTGATGTAGCGTTCAGAATTTTTTACTGTCTGTCGGCGAATATAGTCAGAGGGAACTTTATCTGCTTGGCTGCGTGCAATTTCAATGAAGAAACCTTGCACACGGTTATAACCAAGTTTAAGTTGTGATAAACCTGTGCGTTGTCGTTCGCGGGCTTCTAGTTCTAATAAATAGGCATCGGTATCGGCGGCAATGCGACGTAGCTCATCTAAATCTGCATCGTATCCTGTGGCAATCACGCCGCCTTCGCGCAGCACCGCCGCAGGTTCACCACTAATGGCTCTCTCCAGCAGAGAGTATTCTTCTGTGTGTAAACTAACCGTAGCGTTCAAGCGTTGCAGCAGTGGTGAATCTAAATTATTTAAGATACCTTTAAGTGTGGGTAGTGTAGCTAAAGCAACGCGTAAACCGGACAGATCGCGTGGTCGTGCGGAGCGCAGCGCAATGCGCGCTAAAATGCGCTCCACATCCCCAACGGAGCGTAAGACTTTGCGCAGACTGTCGTAGGCACCTGTATCCCTTAATGTGCTCAGTGCCTGATAGCGTTCGCGCAATAAGCTTTGATCGGTAATAGGGCGATTGATGGCTCGCCTTAGTGCCCGCGCACCCATCGCGGTAACCGTGGTATCAAGCAGCGCGACGAGTGTGGCATCTTCGCGATCGCTACTGCTACGATCAATTTCAAGGTTACGCCGTGTTACGGCATCTATCTGTAACGCAGAGTCGCGATCCTCCACGCTCAAGCCACGCAAGTGCGGCAGAGCGCTGCGTTGTGTATCACGTACATACTGCAACAGCGCGCCTGCAGCCCCAACAGCAAGTGGTAAATGCTGAGCACCATAACCTTTTAAATCTAGGGTGCCTAAAGTTTCGGTGAGTAAATGGGTTGCGTTTTTCAGCTCGAAATGCCAGTTAGGTCGTGCAACACAATTTAGGTGTGGGAATTGTGTTTTAAGTGTGCTGTGTAGAGTTTCTGGGGCCAAAAGTTCCGCCGGTTGCAGACGTTCTAGTTCCGAGCCTATTGCACTTTGTCCCACGCCCTGCAACACAGTAAAGCGACCTGCACCTAAATCTAACCAGGCCAAGCCAAAAATTTCTCCTTGTTGTAGTACCGCAGCGAGTAAAGTTTCGCGACGCTCATCAAGTAAGGCCGCGTCAGTTACAGTACCGGGGGTAATGATTCTCACTACTGCGCGTTCGACGGGTCCTTTAGATTTTGCGGGGTCTCCAATTTGTTCGCACAGGGCGACGGACTCCCCCTTGCGTACTAGACGCGCTAGGTAAGTTTCGACGCTGTGATAAGGCACCCCGGCCATCGGGATTGGCGCTCCAGCGGAGTGCCCTCGCGCGGTGAGAGTGATATCCAGCAGCGCTGCGGCGCGTCGCGCATCGTCAAAGAATAATTCATAGAAATCACCCATACGATAAAACAGCAGAGTGTGCGGATGCTGTGCTTTAAGGCGCAGGTATTGCTGCATGACTGGGGTGTGATCGCCGCTCATGATGCGCATTATCCTCTATGCAATTAGTCTCTATGCAATAATCCTAAGTCTATGCAAGCAGTTCATAAGCGTCTGATTCAAATACTGCGCCGAAGTGGCTTAACTGTGGCGAGCGCTGAATCTTGTACCGGGGGTGGGCTCGCCAAATGGCTTACTGACCCCGCGGGTTCTTCTCAGTGGTTTGTGGCTGGTTGGGTGTGTTACTCAAATGCTGCAAAAGAGCGCGATCTAGGTGTGAAGGCGGTTACCTTGCGTCGTCATGGGGCTGTCAGTAGTGAGGTGGTGCGTGAGCTTGCCACAGGGGCTTTAAAGCGCAGCAGTGCTGCGCTGAGTGTCGCGATCAGCGGAATCGCAGGCCCAACCGGGGCTGTACCGGGTAAACCTATCGGCACGGTGTGCTTTGCTTTTGCGCTGCGAGCGGGACGCCGAATACAAATTAAAACAGTCACCAAACGTTTTCGCGGTGATCGTCTAGTTGTGCGTGCGAAGGCGGTCGAATTTGCGATGCGTGGTTTATACAGTAGTGCCCGTGAGGCAACCCTGTATACGGCGTGAACGCTCTGTGAAATAAGCGTAAATGAGTTGAATTGATCTGCTGCGTTAGTGCTGCGCTATGGGATAATTCCAACCATCACTTCACAGGGGAATATCATGGACGAAAACCGCAAAAAAGCTCTTGCCGCTGCACTAGGCCAGATTGAAAAACAATTTGGCAAAGGTTCCGTCATGCGTTTGGGAGATGCATCCGCGGCCATGTATGAAGTCGAAGCAGTCTCCACTGGATCTATCGGTTTAGATATCGCACTTGGCATTGGTGGTTTGCCGCGCGGTCGAGTGGTGGAAATTTATGGCCCAGAATCATCGGGCAAAACAACTCTAACCTTAGAAGTGATTGCGGAAATTCAGCGTAATGGCGGTACGGCCGCCTTCGTGGATGCCGAGCATGCTTTAGATCCCGCTTATGCAGAAAAACTGGGTGTTAACGTTAATGATCTTTTAGTTTCTCAGCCCGATAACGGCGAGCAAGCCTTAGAAATTACTGACATGTTGGTGCGCTCTGGTGCGGTGGATGTCGTGGTGGTGGACTCGGTCGCTGCGCTCACCCCTAAAGCGGAAATAGAAGGTGAGATGGGCGATGCGCAAATGGGAGCGCATGCACGGCTGATGTCCCAAGCGCTTCGCAAGCTGACCGGTAATATTAAGCGCTCTAATACTACGGTAATCTTTATTAACCAAATCCGTATGAAGATCGGTGTCATGTTCGGTAGCCCAGAAACTACGACTGGTGGTAATGCACTTAAGTTTTATGCTTCAGTACGTTTAGATATTCGTCGTATTGGTGCGATCAAAAGTGGTGAAGAAGTTGTTGGCAACCAAACGCGCGTTAAGGTGGTCAAAAATAAAGTATCACCACCTTTCCGTGAAGCTGAATTTGAAATTATGTACGGCGAGGGTATCTCGCGTGAAGGCGAAATCATTGATCTCGGTTCTGAGCACGCTATTATCGAGAAGTCGGGCGCCTGGTATAGTTACAAAGGTGAGCGTATTGGTCAGGGCAAAGAAAATGTCCGAGAGTTTCTCAAAAAGCATCCTGAGATGGCCCGCGACATCGAAGCTCAGATACGCGCTAAGTTGATGCCGCCCAAGGCGTCGCGCGCCGATCATAAAGCCAGCGACAAAGACGCAGAGTAATGTGGGCGCGAGCTCAGCGTCGCAGCGCTGGCGTACCCGAGGATCCAACCTCGGGAGAGGCGGCGCGGCGGGTAGGGCTGATCTTGCTCGGACGCCGGGACTACCCTTGTGCGGAGCTCTTGGCGAAGCTCATTGAGAAGGGCTACACCTGCACGGCTGCAGCAGAAGCGGTCGCGGCGTTGCTTGAAGAGCGGTTACTTAACGACGCGCGCTACCTTGAAAACTTTATTCGGGCTCATTCAGCGCGTGGCCGAGGACCTTTGCGTATCCGCAAAGACCTGCAAGGGCGTGGGTTCAAGGCAGAGGAGATAGAGCCTGCCTTGGCGAGCGGGCCTGATTTCTTAAGCATTTGCCGGACATTGCGTACCCGCAAGTTTGGCGCTGGGCCGCCCGCGAGTTGGGCAGAGAAGGGTCGGCAAGCAAGATTTTTGCAGTACCGAGGCTTTTCATCCGATCATATCCAGATTGTTACAGGCCAGGATCCCGACATTACCGAATGAGCTCCAACAAACCGTCCTACATGAGTGCTGCCGATGTGCGCACTGCCTTCCTTAATTATTTCCGTGAACACGGCCACACTGTTGTGGGTTCAAGTTCCTTGGTTCCTGGAAATGATCCTACGCTGCTCTTTACTAATGCGGGCATGGTGCAGTTCAAAGATGTATTTCTTGGCAAAGATCAACGTGAATATGTGCGTGCAACTTCTTCGCAACGTTGTGTGCGAGCCGGCGGTAAACATAACGATCTAGAGAATGTAGGGTACACCGCACGACACCATACTTTCTTTGAGATGCTCGGTAATTTTTCTTTTGGTGATTACTTTAAGCGCGATGCAATTCGTTTTGCTTGGGAGTTCTTAACCGGTACTTTAAAGATAGACCCTGCACGTCTTTGGGTCACCACATTTAAAGATGATACGGAAGCGGCTGATATATGGCTTAAAGAGATTGGCATATCGCCACAGCGTTTTTCGCTCATGGGTGAGCAGTCAAATTTTTGGGCGATGGGTGATACCGGTCCATGTGGCCCTTGCACTGAAATTTTTTATGATCATGGCGAGCACATTCCAGGGGGCGCGCCAGGCTCCCCAGAGGAAGACGGCGATCGTTACGTTGAGGTGTGGAATCTTGTCTTTATGCAGTACGAGCGTTCCTCGGATGGTTCGCTTTTACCCCTACCTCAGCCTTCGGTGGATACTGGGGCTGGCTTGGAGCGTCTCTCGGCGGTTATGCAGGGGGTTACTAATAATTACGACATCGATTTGTTTCGCAAAATTATGGAAGCTGCTGCCGATTTAGCGGGCTCTAAAGATTTGACTAATCCCTCTTTGCGCGTCATTGCAGATCACATTCGCGCCTGTAGTTTTTTGATTGTTGATGGGGTGCTACCTTCTAATGAAGGGCGCGGGTACGTGCTGCGCCGTGTGATTCGTCGCGCCATTCGTCATGGCAACAAGCTCGGTATCAAAGGTGCATTTTTTTATAAGTTGGTGGCTACACTTGATGCGCAAATGGGCGCGGCTTTCCCCGAGTTGACACATGCTCGAGATCATGTGGCACGTGTGCTGGCTCAAGAGGAAGAGCGCTTTGCTGACACTTTGAGTGCAGGTATGGTTTTGCTTAATGAAACTATAGCTAAGTTGCAACAAAATAATCTCGACCGCAATAATTCCTCGTATAACATCATCGATGGCGATACCGTGTTCCGTCTGTATGACACCTACGGTTTTCCAGCTGATTTAACGGCCGATGTGGCCCGTGAGCGTGGTTTAAAAATTGATGAAGCGGGTTTTCAAGTGGCGATGAATGCGCAAAGAAATCGGGCGCGTGCAGCCAGCCGCTTTGGCGTAGATCTTCGGGCAGGTACTCAGATTAATTTAAAAACTATATTCTGCGGTTATCATAATATCAGTGCAGAGTCTCGCGTGCTCGCATTGATTCGCGATGGTGAGCGGGTTGAACAATTGCAACCTGGTGAATACGGCGAAGTAATCTTAGAGTCCACGCCTTTTTATGCTGAGTCTGGAGGACAAGTGGGCGATGTGGGTGAGTTGCGCGCAGCAAGTTTGCATTTTGTCGTTTCAGATACGCAAAAACGTGGCACAGGTGGAGCACATTCACATATTGGCCAGTTATTAAATGGCGCTGTACCTTTGCTTGAAGGCACCCTAATGCAGGCGCAGGTGGATCGGCATCAGCGCAACACTACTGCGCTGAATCATTCAGCCACGCATTTATTGCATGCTGCATTGAAAGAAGTATTAGGTCTGCATGTGCAACAAAAAGGCTCGATGGTCTCGGCCGATCGACTGCGTTTTGATTTTTCACATTTTCAACCTATTACGGCAGAGGAGCTACAGCGTATTGAACGTTGCGTTAATGAACAGGTGCGCCTCAATGCCATAGCTGATACACGAGAGATGGCTTATGACGCTGCTGTGGCAGAGGGAGCTATTGCGCTCTTTGGCGAAAAGTATACTGCCAAAGTTAGAGTGTTGAAGTTTGGAAATTTTTCAACCGAACTCTGTGGTGGCACCCATGTGCAACGCACAGGTGACATCGGCTTATTTAAAATAATGAGTGAGAGTGGTGTCGCTGCTGGTATCCGCCGCATTGAGGGGGTGACGGGTGAGAGTGCTCTGGTTCACACCGAAGCTAGCGAATCTTTGGTGAGTGAGATTGCGCATTTAGTCAGAGGGACGCGCGATGACCTCAGCGCCAAAGTGCGCGATGCGCTAGATCGTATTCGTCAACTGGAAAAAGATAATCGCGCATTGCGCGATAAACTTGCCTCGGGCCAAGGCGTAGATTTGGCCGCCGGTGCTCAGGATATTGGAGGTATTAAAGTATTGGCGACCTTAGTGGAGGGTGCCGATGCCACCGCATTGCGTACGACGGTCGATCAACTTAAAGAACGCTTGCACCGCGCAGTGATTGTGCTTGCCTCTACTGATACAAATGGAAAAATTTTATTGGTGGCCGGTGTTACATCGGGCGAGGTTGGAAAATTAAAGGCCGGTGAGATTGTTGGCTACATTGCAACCCAAGTGGGGGGGCGCGGGGGTGGGCGCGCCGACTTTGCACAAGCTGGCGGCACGGATGTGAGTCGCTTACCTGAAGCACTGGCCAGTGTGCTGCCCTTTATAAGGCAGAAGCTGGGTGTTTAAACCGTCGATACTGCTTGGGTGTGCGATATGCTGATCCTGACCCGCCGGGTGGGTGAGGTGTTGAGTATAGGCGATGAGGTCACCGTGACGGTGCTGGGTGTTAAGGGTAACCAGGTGCGCCTTGGTATTAATGCTCCTAAAAACGTGTCCGTGCACCGAGAAGAAATTTTAGAGCGTATTAAGGGCGAGAGTCAGAGCCAAAACGAGCAAGAGCCGGCACAATCGCTTTTTAAATGAGCCTGCTTTGACCTTGTAACGTAGCACAAGTATGATCGCGCGCTGCCATAGTCAGGCGGCCTATAAGCAAAACGGAGAGATGGCCGAGTGGTCGAAGGCGCGCCCCTGCTAAGGGCGTAAGGGTGAAAACCCTTCGAGGGTTCGAATCCCTCTCTCTCCGCCACTTAGTGGTATAAGTTATTGATAATGTTAGATAAT
>SHZO01000032.1 GCA_009692285.1 Gammaproteobacteria bacterium
AAATCTTTCCTGAACTACCAAAACCACTGGCGCCACGTTCGGTGTGTGTGAATTCGGCGACTACTTCCAATGCGACTCGCACGATAGGCACAACAATTAACTGAGCAATACGCTCGCCCACTTGCACCGTGTATGGCCTCTGGCTGCGATTCCAACACGAAACCATCAATTGCCCTTGATAATCGGAGTCAATCAGCCCAACTAGATTACCCAAGACGATGCCATATTTATGACCCAAGCCCGAGCGCGGCAAAATCATGGCTGCAAGTGTTGGGTCATCTACCCAAATAGACAGGCCCGTAGGCAACAACTCCGCTTGGCCAGGCACTAATTCCAAAGGATGCTCAATGCAGGCACGTAAATCTAACCCCGCAGACCCTTCAGTGGCGTAGGTTGGCAAAGGAAACTCCTTCCCAATACGAGGATCCAGTACGCGAACTTTAAGAGCGGGAAGAATCATTCGTATATCTCATTTTTTAATGTTTTAGTTATCCGTGTAATGAACTGCTCTGTGAATCGTTATTTTAATGGCAGAAGCTAACAATCGACATAGCTTCTTTTAGGATTAGGTAGGTACGAAAATCCAAGCGCAGACTCGATAATCAACCTTTAACTTGTCCAACCCGACAGTTAGAGGTTGCCGATCGGCGCTGAGACTGGTATAAAAGCGACCCCTTGCTCTGGCGCCAAACGCACTAGCAACTTAACTTACTGATTTTAAAGGCTTCCTACGATGTCCCGCGTCTGCGAAATTACTGGCAAACGACCCACCACTGGCAACCGCGTATCCCACGCTAACAATCGACGACGCCGTCGCTTCCTGCCGAATCTGCATATGCAGCGTTTCTGGCTCGAAGGTGAAAAGCGTTGGGTGTCATTGCGGGTCAGTGCTAATGCCATGCGCACCATCGAAAAAAATGGCTTGGATGCGGTGGTCGCAGACCTTCGCGCCAAGGGCATGAAGATCTAAGCCGACCTCGGAGTACCACGCCATGCGCGAAAAAGTAAAACTACTATCCTCAGCCGGCACCGGACACTTCTATGTGGCCATGAAGAACAAGCGTTTACATCCTGAAAAGATGGATGTCAAAAAGTACGACCCTGTCGTACGCAAGCATGTTGCGTACAAGGAAACTAAAATTAAGTAACGCGCTGCTGCGTGCCCTGCGGGTTTCGCTGCTATGCCTGAACTCCCTGAAGTAGAAACTACACGTCGCGGAGTTGAGCCTTACGTGACGGGCAGGACTATTTTAGCGCTCCAAATTCACGAAGTTCGGCTGCGCTGGCCGGTTGATGCAGGTATCCCAGCACGCGTCCAAGGCGCCCTTATCTTAGGGGCAGCACGCCGCGCTAAATATTTAATTTTTATCTTAAATAATGGCGGAAATTTGTTACTGCACTTGGGAATGTCAGGCAATCTTCGAGTTTTACCGGCAAGCACCCCACGCTTAAAGCATGATCATTTAGATATACAACTCGATTCTGGGAAAACCTTGCGCTTTAATGATCCACGTCGCTTTGGATCTTTACATTACATTCAAGGGAACCCGGAAGCCCATCCACTGCTGTGCAAACTAGCACCAGAACCTTTCGACAAACAATTTAATACAGATTATCTTTGGAAACTTACATGCAAACGGCGCGTAGCAATCAAACAATTGATCATGAATGCACACTGCGTAGTAGGAGTGGGAAATATTTACGCAAGCGAAGCTTTATTTCGTGCCCGAGTGTGCCCAAAGCGAATGGCTCGCAGTCTTAAACGAGTCGAAATTGCTAGGCTAGTAGCAAAAATTAGCGAGGTGTTAACACAAGCAATTAAAGTGGGTGGCACTACCTTGCGTGATTATGTGAGTGCTGATGGCAAGCCTGGTTATTTCAGACAAAAACTATTTGTCTACGAGCGCGCTGGTAAATCTTGTCGAATTTGCCAGACCACTATTCGCCAAACAATTCAAGGAAATCGATCTACATATTGGTGCCCTACATGCCAACATTAACGCGCCGTACCCTTCTACCCCATTTTGAAAAAGTAGATCTTATTATGGCTCGTTTAATTAAAGAAGCGGGCCCGTATCGCTTACGCGCACGCCCTTGCACATCGCCGTTCAAGCACTTAGCGAAGACTATTGCCTCGCAGCAAATCAGCAGCAAAGCGGCTGATACAATCTTAAAGCGATTTGTTAAGCTTTACCCTCTTGTTAATTTTCCAAAGCCCTCGCAGGTACTTGCCACTGATAATCAAACTCTACGCGGCGTAGGCTTCTCAGCAGGCAAAGTGCGGGCACTTAAAGATTTGGCAAGGCACACTCAAAGCGGCTTAGTACCAAATACACGTGCACTGGAAAAACTAGATGATGAAGATATTATTTTGCGCCTAACCCAAGTACATGGCATTGGCCCATGGACCGTTCAAATGATGCTGATGTTTCAGATGGGCAGACTTGATGTATTACCTAAGGAAGATTACGGCATACGCAATGGCTTTCGTATTACCTATAATTTAATGCATTTACCAACCCCAGGAGAATTAGCGCACTTTGGCGAACGCTGGGCCCCGTACCGATCTGCTGCAGCTTGGTATCTATGGCGAGCAGTTGATCTGCAAACGGTTTCAAAAATTACTTAGCGAAAGATTACGAAAGTCGCGAGGGTGCTACGCGGGCGTAAATCATCTTAAGTAACATGGTCTTATCACCTGGCTCAGCGGTCTGCGGGCGCTCTACCCCACCTAAGTCGTAGCAAAGCATCAGTTGATCTGCTTGCATTGCACAAATTGCAAGAACTCGACGTCCCGCGTTGAGGCCTATGCTTCCTTCAAGATCCACACTATGAGGGACTATATTCAGATCTAAATGATAGCGACCTTGATCTATCAATGAAGCATCATGATCGAAAATACGGTAGGTATTGTTAGCAAGCTCGAGACGCGCTACCCGCATCTCGGCAATATTAAGCTCACGTCCTGCAACCCAAGCTGCTACGGGTTGCCATGCGCCTTCTAAAATTAACTCTGTACTCACTTATACTGCAAGCTCATAGCTCTGCTGGAATACGGCGATGCAGTTTTAGCTCGGCTGCAACTACTGGATGTACAAACTCCGACACGTCTCCACCCAGCACAGCAATTTCACGCACTAAAGTTGATGAGATGAATGTGAACTGCTCCTGCGGTGTCATGAATACAGTTTCAATATCAGGGGCTAAATGTCTGCTCATATTGGCCAACTGAAATTCAAATTCAAAATCGGATACGGCACGTAATCCACGAATTACCACTTGCAAGCCTTGGGCACGTGTGAATTCGACCGTGAGCCCGGCATAGCCCATAACTTCAACATTAGGCAAATCAATCAGCACCGCACGTGCGAGCTCAACTCGCTTCGCTAAAGGAAATAACGGCGCTTTGTTTGGGTTAGCAGCAATCGCTATAACTAATCTTGGAAAAATACTAGCCGCTCGCCGTACTAAATCATGATGCCCGTTAGTGATCGGGTCAAAAGTGCCGGGATAAATAGCATCGCGTTTCATATGTAAGAGCCTCAAATCTCATCCGACCGCGCACATTCGCGGCGAAGTAAATGATAACCGACTGCACCTGCCGTGCTAGTGCGCCAAGGCTGCAGTTCTGAGGACAACCGCTCGGGCACTTGACCGGCAGGTGCTTCAATATAGACGAAAGCCTCAGGTGCTAACCAACGACCAGCTTCTAATCTGGCGCAGACTGGCTGCCATAGGCCGGCATCAAAGGGCGGATCTATGAAAATAATATCAAATGCAGCTTGGCTTGAGGGGCGTGTCTGCGCGAGATAGGTTAAGGCATCGCTACGCAACACCTGCGAACCTACAGCGCCCCACTGAGTGCAATTCTTACGGATTGCGCTAAGGCTACGTTGATCAGTATCAATGAACACTGCGCCTATGGCGCCCCGCGAGAGCGATTCAAGGCCCAGTGCACCACTACCTGCAAAGAGATCTAAAACATGGGCGCCGCGAATACTCGGAGCTAACCAATTGAATAATGTTTCACGAATCCTATTAGGTGTAGGACGAATATCCGGACCACATGGAAAACGCCAACGACGACCACGCCATTGCCCAGCGATAATACGCAGTTCATGGGGACGAGACTCGGCGGTCTTTACCATAGTCAGCACAGAGTAACGCAAGCAGAGCACAACCTGACAGGTGCATGTACTGCAACGTAGAATCAATATCACAATGTTTAGCCTACCCAAGCTTGGATTTCTGCAGCGCTTGCGCGAGCGCTTTAGCACTCGCGTGATCGATGCTGCAGCGCTCGAGGAGCTCGAAGCAAGGTTACTCGCAGCAGATGTAGGTGTTGCAGTCACGGCACACCTACTGGAGAATTTGCGCCAACGCGTGGAGCGTAAGCAATTAGCCGATGTAGATGCATTACTCCTAGCTCTGCGCGAGGAAATCATCAAATTGCTAACCCCAGTGGCGAAGCCTCTACTGATTGACCGCAGCCAACGCCCGTTCAGTATTTTAGTAGTTGGTGTTAACGGCTCTGGTAAAACCACAACTATTGGTAAACTTGCACATCGGTTAAGCCAGCAAGGTCTCAAGGTGATACTGGCCGCAGGTGACACCTTCCGCGCTGCGGCTGTGGAGCAAATTACAATTTGGGCACAGCGCACTGGAGCCGGAATCATCGCGCAACAAACCGGCGCTGATCCTGCTGCCGTGGCTTTTGATGCTTTAAATGCTGCGCGCAGTCGCGGCGCAGATGTATTGATTGCGGATACTGCAGGACGTTTGCAAACACAAATCCATTTAATGGAAGAGTTGCGTAAAATTCGCCGCGTCCTCAATAAAGCGGACCCGCTGGCTCCACATGAAGTACTACTCGTACTGGATGCCAATCAAGGTCAAAATGCCATGGTACAAGCTCTGCAGTTTCATGAAGCGGTTGGAGTCACAGGTTTAGTGCTGACAAAGTTAGATGGCACAGCCAAAGGAGGCATCGTGTTAGCCATTGCTGAACGGCTCAGTTTACCGATTCGCTATATTGGTGTTGGCGAAAGCGCAGGGGATTTAATTGAATTTAATGCAGCTGCCTTTGCAGGGGCTCTCGTGGATGGTGCGATATGATTATTTTTGATCGCGTCTTTAAAAGGTACCCCAACGGTTGCGATGCACTGCGCGATGTGTCCTTACACATCAAACCGGGTGAAATGGTATTTCTCACCGGTCGCTCAGGAGCCGGTAAAAGCTCAATCTTAAAACTTATCACTCTTCTAGAGCGCCCTACTCGCGGCAGCGTCGTGGTGAATGGTCAGAACACAGCGAGTTTATCCGCACGTGCAATCCCGAGTTTCCGTAGAAACTTAGGTGTCGTTTTTCAAGATCATCAATTACTCATGGATCGACCGGTGTATGACAATATTGCCTTATCTTTAATTGTCGCTGACGTACCCTATCGTGAAATTGACCGTCGGGTCCGCGCTGCATTAGATCAAGTCGGCTTACTCGGACGAGAACGTGTCTTGCCGAGCGAATTGTCGATTGGAGAACAGCAACGCGTGGGCATTGCGAGAGCTGTGGTAGGCAAGCCCTCATTACTCGTTGCAGATGAACCTACAGGAAATCTCGATCATGCTTTGGCACAGGATGTAATGCGCCTTTTTAAGCGCTTTCAAGACGTTGGGGTGGCCGTAGTCATTGCATCACACGACGAATCTTTAATCGAAGAATTTGCACAAAGAGCAATTCATATTGAAACTGGTGCGGTGGTAGCATGAGCTCTCCTATCACTTGGCTCGCGCGTCATCTTCAAGCTTTGCTCAGTGCCTTAGGGCGTTTATTGCGCGCCCCATTGGGTACTTTACTTACAGTGCTAGTGATAGCTATCGCATTAATACTCCCCACTGGTCTCTGGGTAATAGTAGCCAACGCGCGCGCAGCTACCAACGATTTAACCGAAGTAGTCACGCTCACAGTCTTTCTGAATTCAGACGAGTCGTTACAGAGCGCAAAAAATCTTGAGTTGAAAGCTCGTACGCTTGAGAAAGTAGGGAAAGTAAACTTAATCTCTGCTGATGAAGGCCTCAAAGAATTTCGTGAGTACTCTGGATTAGGTACTGTCTTAGATATAATGAAAGAGAACCCATTGCCGCATGTTTTGGTAATTCAACCTAATGCTCAAAACACCGACCATAGTAGTTTAGAGTTACTCAGAGTCGCACTGACTGCCTGGCCTGAAGTTGATACTGTACAGTTTGATAGCCAATGGGCTCGACGACTCGAAGCAATTTTAAATTTACTGCAGCAATTATTCTTTGCTGTAGCCGCGTTGTTAGCCCTAGGTGTCTTGGCAATTATTGGGAATACCGTTCGCCTAGAGATAATGGCGCGCCGCACAGAAATCGAAGTTACCAAACTCGTTGGAGGCTCAAATGCCTTCGTGCGTAGACCATTTTTATATCTGGGCTTGCTGTACGGCTTGATGGGTAGCCTGTTGGCATTAGCCCTTGGGGCAGTAATCCTCGTCGCACTGGAAGCCCCTATCGGAGAACTTGGTGCACTCTATGGGAGTACATTTAGGCTCAGCGGCTTAAATCCTGAGGAAGCCCTGCGACTGGTCTTAATCGGTGGGGGACTAGGGATTTTGGGTGCTTGGGTTGGCGCAGCGAGACATTTAGCCAAAATTGAACCACGTCAATAAAAAAGCCTCCGTTAAATATTGTAAGTATTTGATTTAAAACATATTATCTTACTGCACTTGCGCATATTTAGCGCTCTGGCCTGTGGAGTGCTAAACTAGAGTTCAGGAGTACCTAATGACCGTTCAAGCACTAACTAGCCGTTATTCTGACCTTGCTTTAACAGGGCCACTCGGAAGCCTCGATGCTTATCTTGAACGCGTCTCGCGTATTCCTGTTCTCTCGCGCGAAGCGGAACAGTCTCTAGCTTTACGCTTAAGACGCGATGGCGATGTAGATGCCGCACGCGAACTTGTTCTCTCACATTTGCGCTTTGTAGTGCATATCGCACGTGGTTACTCAGGCTACGGTTTGCCTGTGGGTGATCTGATTCAAGAAGGCAATGTTGGTCTGATGAAGGCCATCAAGCGCTTCGATCCAAATCTAGGTGTGCGAATGGTCTCTTTTGCTGTGCACTGGATCCGTGCTGAAATTCATGAATATGTACTGCGCAACTGGCGCTTAGTCAAAGTTGCCACTACTAAAGCACAGCGCAAGTTGTTCTTTAATTTACGGCGCATGAAGAAAAATTTGAGTTGGCTATCAACTGATGAAACTTCACTGGTAGCGAGTGAGCTCGGTGTGAGCCCAGCGGAAGTTACAGAAATGGAACAACGCCTGGCAGGTCGCGATATTTCTTTTGACCCTACGCCCTCAGATAACGAAGAAAATGACAGTTACTCACCAGCGTCTTATTTAACTGCCTATAACGCTGATCCTGCGCAACAAATTGAGAATGAAGAATGGGAAGATCAATCTCGCGCAAATCTGACACAAGCTGTGGCTGCTCTTGATAATCGGAGTCGCGATATTTTGATGAGCCGTTGGATGAGCGGCGAGACAGGGAAAACTACACTACACGAGCTTGCGTCCAAATATGGCGTCTCTGCGGAGCGTATTCGGCAACTTGAAGATAATGCGATCAAAAAACTCCGCGCACTAATGGTGGAGGCCACTTAATTTTAGCCGCGTGCTTTCATTTTATGCTTAGATCAGCTAGAACCAAAGGCTGTAACTACAGCTGATTGAGAGGCCCTCACTATGGGAGAAGCACTAACCGGCGGCGAAGTCGTTAGCCAAGCTTTGGCTCGTTACGGTATCCGAACGGTGTTCGCTCTCGCTGGCGCCTCTCACACCTACTTACTAGATGCGCTGGATCGTGACGGGTTTAAAATTATCAGCAATCGGCATGAATCGGGCTGTGTTAGTGCTGCCGATGGCTATGCTCGGGTCACAGGGAAACTGGGTGTTGCACTAATTATTGCAGATCAAGGTACACCGAATGCCATCAATGGAATCGCATGCGCCTTCAATGCTTGCTCCTCTGTATTGATTCTCATTGTGCGTTTGCCTAACTCTTGGACTGAAGCAGAATCCGAATACGACAATAACAAGCACCCATTAGTTGGGACCATAACCAAATGGGCGCGATCTGTACCGAGTGTTGAGCGACTCGCTGAATATATTGATGTCGCAGCCAAACGAGCACTCTCGGGTCGTCGCGGACCGGTGGCGCTTCAAATTTTGCAAGAACATCTTTCGGCAGTATTACCACACGCTGGGGCAGCGGCTAACCCTGTCCCTGAAATACCACTTAGTGCAGCAGATCCTGCTGCTATCACCAGAGCCGCTGCTTTATTACATAATGCAAAGCGACCGCTTTTAATCGCCGGTGCAGGGGCGTGTTACGGTAATGCTGGCGCTGCGTTACAACAGTTAGTAGAGCATTGCGATATACCCATTGCGGGTAATGGTTTGGGGCGTGGCTTGGTGCCAGAAGACTGGCAACACTCCTTTAATTGGCCAATTATGCAAAGCGTTGCTCATGAAGCCGACGTGGTATGTATCGTAGGAGCGCGACTCAAACAACGTTTAGGTTATGGCTTATCACCACGATTTTCTCCTGACGCAAAATTTATTCAGGTTGATGTATTAGCAGAAGAACTCTCACGTAACCGACGCATCGATGTCCCCATTGCAGCTAATTCAGGCCTAGCCTGTTCACAATTATTAGCAGCTGTATTGGCACTCAACACGCCACAACATACACGTGCTAGCTGGGTACATAAAGCGCTGCATGCACGCTTTGCTTATCTAAATAAAATAACCTCTACTGCACTGCCTCATGATGCGATACATCCACTTACGCTCGGTCGTACCATTGCAACATACACACCAACTAATGCCATCATTATCGGAGATGGCGCTGATATTCAAAACTGGATGTATGGCGCGATCAAAGTAAAACAAGCCCCTGGATTTTTGGACCATTACCCCATGGGCGCTATGGGCGTGGGGATCCCACTTGCAGTAGGAGCAGCAGCAGCTGCGCGAGAAATCTCTGAACGAGATGGCAGCACACTGCGTCCGGTGGTGTTGATCACCGGGGATGGCTCGTTTGGATTCTATCCTGCAGAGCTACATGCCGCCGCAATCGCCAACCTTAAACTCATCTGTATTATTGGTAACGATGGCGCATGGGGCACCGAACTACATGGCCAAATCAAAGCAATCGATCGTAGTATTAATACGGAACTGGGCTATTTACGCTATGAGCAAGTCGGAATGGGTTTCGGATGTCAGGGCGAGCATATAGCAACCCTTAAAGAATTAGGTCCAGCTCTACAAAGAGCATTTTCCTCATCAGGACCCACAGTAATTAATGCTATTATTGATCGAAATGCAGGCGCATCTGTTAAATCTGAACCTCATGCACAAATGATTATGTTTGATGATCTAGCCAGTAATTTAAAAGTCCAACATAAATTTAATAGTTAAAAAGGATTTTTGCTTGTCATCTAATACATCGCCATTAAACACAGTAAAAATTCCATATCCGAACGCTATCTACTCTTGGTATGTAGTGGTAGTTCTACTCATGGCTTATATTTTGGCCTTTGTAGATCGTGAAATTATTGCGCAGCTAGTGCCAGGCATAAAACAGACACTACAAATTAACGATACACAAATGAGCCTGCTCATGGGTGGTGCGTTTGCTATTTTCTACACCTTCTTTGGATTAATGATTGCATGGTTTGCTGATCGCGGAAATCGGCGATGGTTGCTTCTTGCCGGTATCCTTTTTTGGAGCTTTATGACTATGCTCTGTGGCTTAGCCACAACGTTTCCTCTATTATTTTTAGCGCGCGTTGGCGTAGGTGCGGGTGAATGTACTTTGAACCCGTGTGCCCTTTCAATAATTAAAGACTATTTTCCGCCTGATCGCATAGGTCGCGCAATCGGTTTATATACTGCTGGGGTCTCAAGCGGTGGTGGGCTTGCCTTTATTATTGGCGGCAGCGTTTATCCCAAACTTCAAGCCGCTGGTGCGGTACAGTGGCCATTGGTTGGCACTGTAGAGCCTTGGCAGCAAATGTTTTTTTGGGTAGGTTTACCCGGTTTTTTTATTGCATTGCTCATGCTGACAATTCGGGAGCCTGCTCGGCGAGAATTCCTAGAGTCTGGTATACAGGCTACCGCCAGTTCTTTTACAAATACGATTCAGTATTTATTTGCACGTTGGCAAGCTTTTTTTGTGCTGTTCTTTGCACTGTCTGGTTTAGCCATCATGGCTTACGGAATAGGATTTTGGATCCCGGAGTTTCTACGCCGCACCTATAATCTCTCACCACAAGAACTAGGTTATTGGTTACAGATACGTGGGATTGTTAGTATTATTTGTGGCTTGATTGGCGTAGTCAGCGGTGGTTGGCTCTGTGATATTTTGTCTAGAAAATATGACGATGCCTATGTGCGTGTGTGCTTAGCTTCGTTTTGCATCATGGCAATTGGTTATTGTGGTTTTGTACTCATGCCCACACCTACATTAGCTATTTTGTTTTTAATTCCAGCAAGCATAGGCGCTGCTGCTCCGACAGCAGCTGGGGCAGCAGCAGTAGTGGCCATCGCCCCAGCTACTATGCGTTCGCAATGTATTGCGATTTACTATTTTATTTTAAATGCAGTGGGTTTTTTTATTGGTCCAGTTTCTGTGGCCTCACTTACTGATTACTTCTTTAGAGACGAATTAATGCTGCGATACTCTATGTTTATCGTAGCTGCTACTGTTTCAGTAGTTTGCACATTACTCCTGATGTATTGTAGACCGCACTTTCGTAAAGCAGCTCAAGAAGCTAAATTATTAACTCTTTAAATGAGGCATAAGTGTCTAACTCTTCCACTAACTCAAAACTACCGATCCTACAGCGCGACCATCGTAGCGTGATGGGAAGAATTCTCTATACCAGTAAAAAACCTGAACGCTTAGATCAGGAACGTGGTCGTGAGTTTTTTAGAATAGATGTCAATAGTGACGGAACACGCACTTGCACAGCCCATTGCGAAATTGATGATCGTCCTTCAGTGATGCGCGACATCACCTATTCACTTGACAAAGAATGGATGCCGACAGACTGTTTTGTACGAATTACTGTAGGCAGTAATTTCATGGGCTCGGGCTGGTTTAGATTTCATAAAAACTTTGCTGAGTGCGAAGCCTTGACGAGTTTAGAGGGTCGAGTAAGCCAACGGATGGATATTGAAGCCCCCTTGAGCACTTTTCAGAATCATGCGATTTCCTGCGATGCTTGGCATCTTCGACTCATTAATCAAAAGAAACCAGGGCAAGTACAGCGCATTAAACAAATGTTGCTCTCTTCGCCGGATCACCGTGGTGCTACCGGCCCGATGTTGTTCTCTATTGGCCTAAACATTGTATTTGTCGCCCCCGAGAAAGTGACAGTAGGCGCGGGAACCTTTGATGCCCTACATTTCCAGTTTGTAAGTAACCCGGAACTGCCGCAAGAGCACCCTCCCTATGATGTGTGGTGTACAGCCGATGGCGATTATTTGTTTTTAAAAGGCCATGTCGCAGGATATATGCAAACTTATTATGAATTAGTTGAACTTATCCGAAGTTGATGCCTATAATTCACATGTAGTTGGATTACCACAACTAATAACTTGTTGTTTTTTAATGTAATTTACTAATTTGACGTAAATTTACATCAAATATAGAACTCGGGTAGTCAACGCGAACACGGTAAAGGCAGCCCCCAATATTTGGGAGCTTCTGAGGAAACGAGTAGTGCGTGTAACACGCAGGCTGAAAATTTCAGCCGGGATAACAGTCCCGACGTATCCACCGGATTTTTAAAGTTCGTGTAGTCGTTTTTTTGCAGAGCGCGAGTGATGAACCTGAGCGGATATAAGTTAAATCCTAAAACCCTGCTTAATGCGGGGTTTTTTTATGGAAGATCCGTTGTCCCCATAAGAAAACGATCGCACTCACGCGCTGCGCCGCGGCCTTCATTGATAGCCCAAACCACCAAACTTTGACCTCGACGACAATCGCCCGCAGCAAAGACGCCAACTGCGCTAGTAGCATATTCGCCGTATTCTGCTTGCACATTTTGGTGCGAATCTAAAGCAAGCCCAAGCTTTTTTAGCAATCCAGCTTCAGGCCCACTAAAGCCCATAGCAAGCAAAACTAACTGCGCAGGCTGTGTTCGCTCAGTACCAGCTTGCTCAATAGGGACTACCTGCCCTTGAGCATTCTTTTCCCAGCGCACATCAACCGTGACTAATTCTTTAACTTGCCCTTTATGATCACCGATAAATTTTTTTACAGTGGTGAGATATGCACGCGGATCTGCTCCAAATTTTGCAGCTGCTTCCTCTTGACCATAATCCATTTTATAAACGCGCGGCCACTCTGGCCAAGGATTCTCCTCCGCCCGCTCTAATGGTGGCTTTGGCATAATTTCAAATTGTGTCAGAGTGCGGCAATCTTGCCGCATAGCAGAGCCTACGCAGTCTGTGCCAGTATCCCCACCCCCTATGACAATCACATCTAACCCTTTGGCCTGAATTTTTTTACTCACATTAAAGTTAATTTTTGACTGATTATTAATACTGGACAATAGGGACTCAGTTGTGTCAGTGAGGTAATCCATAGCGTAGTGGATACCATGTAATTGACTGCCTTCTACAGACAAATCTCTTGGCTTTGTAGCACCAGTACAGATCACAATAGCCTCAAACTCTTCAGTCAAACTTGCAATGCTATAGTTCTCACCTACATTAAAATTGCAGACAAACTTAATACCCTCTTCTTCCATTAAGCGAATACGTCGCATAACCACTTCTTCTTTAGCGAGCTTCATATTAGGAATGCCGTACATAAGCAAACCACCTGGACGGTCTGCGCGTTCGAGTATTGTCACACTGTGGCCTGCACGGTTTAACTGCGCGGCAGCAGCTAAACCGGCAGGGCCTGAGCCCACTACAGCAACTTTTTTACCTGTACGCACCACTGGAGGCTCTGCGACAACCCAACCTTCTGCCCAACCACGCTCAATAATTGAGTTCTCAATATTTTTAATAGTCACCGATGGCGCATTAATACTTAGCACGCAAGAACCCTCGCAGGGCGCAGGACAAACACGCCCTGTAAATTCTGGGAAATTATTGGTTTTATGGAGTCGATCGAGCGCTTCACGCCATAATCCTCGATAAACCAGATCATTCCATTCGGGTATTAAATTGTTGACAGGACAGCCCGAAGCACCACCGCTCATTAACTTACCGGTGTGGCAAAACGGAACACCGCAATCCATACAGCGCGCTGCTTGGTTGCGGAGCGTTTTATCATCAAGAAGATAATGAAATTCATTCCAATCTTTTATTCTCTCTTGCGGTGTGCGATCTAATGGCAGCTCGCGAACATATTCAATGAATCCTGTTGGCTTACCCATCTCAATTACCACCTACGCGCGCAAGATCACGCGCGTTTTCTTCAAATGCAGCCATGATGGCATCATCACCTGATAAACCTTGGTCGTGCGCGCTCTTCAAACAAGCCAACGCACGCTTGTAATCTTTGGGAATAACACGCAAAAACTTAGGTAGCATGACCGGCCAGGAGTCTAAGATGCGCTGTGCATGAGGGCTGCCGGTATAAAACACATGGCTTTCAATTAGCAACTTTAAAGCAGCAACTTCATTCACTTCTTCTACACACTCAATCTCGACCATTTGTGAATTGACACGCGAATTAAATTCGCCTTGAAGATCTAATACATACGCGACGCCGCCAGACATGCCTGCCGCAAAGTTTCGTCCTGTGGCCCCGAGCACCACTACACGACCACCCGTCATATACTCGCATCCGTGATCGCCCACGGCTTCGACTACGGTATCTGCGCCACTATTACGCACTGCAAAGCGCTCACCAGCCATGCCACGCACAAATACCTCCCCCGAGGTTGCTCCATAAAGCGCGACATTCCCGATGATCATGTTTTCTTCTGAGGCAAAAGTAGCGCACTTCGGTGGGAATAGGACAAGGCGCCCGCCAGAGAGGCCTTTGCCAACATAATCATTTGCATCACCTTCAAGTGTAAAACTCATCCCACGCGGTAGAAAAGCCCCAAAACTTTGCCCTGCTGAGCCACTAAAATATAAACGTATGGTGTTATCAGGCAATCCTACGGGCCCCCATTTTTTTGTCACTTCACTCCCGGTGATAGTCCCAACCACACGATTTACATTGCTAATGCGTAATGAGGCCTCAATCTTTTCACCCCGCTCAATAGCGGGACGACACAGCTCTAGTAATGTAGTCACATCTAAAGACTTATCTAGCCCATGATCTTGAGCGATCATTTGATAGCGTCCGACTTCTGGACCGGCATCGGGCTGATATAAAATATTCGTGAAATCAAAACCTTGAGCCTTCCAGTGATCTATAGCTGCCTGCGGCTCAAGACAATCCACACGCCCCACCATCTCTTGAACACTGCGAAAACCTAGCTCGGCCATAATCTCGCGCAAATGTTGAGCCACAAAACGCATGAAGTTCACCGCGTGCTCAGGCTTGCCAGCAAAGCGCTCACGCAAAAGAGGATCTTGTGTGGCGACACCGACAGGGCACGTATTTAAATGACAGACGCGCATCATGATGCAACCTACTGCAACCAATGGTGCCGTAGCAAAACCAAATTCCTCAGCCCCAAGTAAAGTGGCAATCGCAACATCACGGCCTGTTTTTAATTGTCCGTCAGTCTCTACAACAATACGACTACGTAAATTATTGAGAACCAAAGTTTGGTGTGTTTCAGCAAGCCCTAGTTCCCAAGGGAGCCCGGCATGCGTAGTTGAAGTAAGCGGCGAAGCACCAGTGCCACCATCATAGCCGCTGATCAACACGACATCGGCATGCGCCTTGGCTACTCCTGCGGCAATAGTACCCACTCCGACTTCAGCCACAAGCTTAACGCTAATACGCGCAGCACGATTGGCATTTTTTAGATCGTGAATGAGCTCCGCCAAATCTTCAATCGAATAAATATCATGATGTGGCGGAGGTGAAATTAACCCAACCCCAGCGGTGGTATGCCGTGTTTTAGCAATCCAGGGGTAAACTTTGGTTCCAGGTAACTGCCCACCTTCGCCAGGCTTTGCGCCTTGTGCCATCTTAATTTGAATTTCTTTGGCATTTACCAAATATTCACTGGTTACACCAAAACGACCAGAAGCCACTTGCTTAATAGCGGAACTCTTTGAATCACCATT
>SHZO01000033.1 GCA_009692285.1 Gammaproteobacteria bacterium
ATTTGGAAGATTATTAGTAGAATTTATATTACCTAAAAAACCAAAAATTGAATTAAACAATATAAATAGAGATACTGTTCCGCTCGCTTTTCTTAAAGTTGTCCATCCTAAAATTAAGATTATAGGAGATAAAAAGATACCGCCTCCCGTTCCAGTTAAGCCAGATAAAAAACCAACAATACCTCCAGCTAATACAGGATTTAATTTATTAAAAATCTTTGTCTCATTAATTCTAATTTTTTCAATAAAAATAAACTTATAGGCTGAATATAGCAATATAAAACCTACAATTGGTTTATACATTAAATTTGGAAGATTCAATCTGCCACCTAAATATGCTAAAGGTATAGCTCCTATAATTAATGGCACTACAAGCTTATAGTCGAATTGTTTAGCTCGTATGTAACTGTAGCTTGTGAACAATGCTACAACTATATTCAGCGCTAAGGCAGTAGGCTTTATTACTACAGCACTAATACCGAGCAAAGACATTATCGCTATATAAGCAGAAGCGCCAGCGTGCCCTACAGATGTGTAAAGCACAGCCCCAAAAAAGAGCAATATAGCAATAAGAAAATCGTGATAATTAAAGATGCTGGCGATACCAAATATATTTATTTTTAATATAAAAATGCACTAATTGGGCAGAAATAATACTTAATTGTATTTAATTTACTATGTATTTATTTATGATATTTACCAGCTGTAGATTTTGTCCTGTTATTGCCTTATTACTGAGTGTTAAGAATAACCCAATAAGACGGGCCAGCAGATCGCAAATCCCTACGTCTATATTAAAGAGAGCCATTAAAAATAAAGCCGTGAATGGTGGGGCTACTTGGACTTGAACCAAGAACCAACGAATTATGAGTTCGCTGCTCTAACCAATTGAGCTATAGCCCCACTTTCAAAACTAATAAAATCTTTAGTGGCATATCAGTCTGTCACTCATCTCTATATTAACTGAAAAAGTTACTCTCACTTTATAATCAAGCTAACTTTTACCTCTATGCAAAGCCAATACTCGAGTTTTAATTTTTTACTACTCCCCTTAGTGGTCCAGGAATTCAGAACACTTAGGTATTTTGCTAAGTTCATTACACCTACTTAATTTACTAAAACTCATAAAATACATACATTTATATCCCCTCGAAGATAAAGAAGAGTGAAATATGCAGCGCGAATTTCCCCTACACTTTTAGCTATACCCAGACTCCTCAGAGGGGATACAAGGGGCATTGCGCAGTGCTTTAGCCCTTTGCCCGTGCTTCACTAAGCCGTTAGCATAGCTTTGCAGACAACCCACTCACAAAGGATTCCACAATGAAGCTCTATTACACCCCAGGCGCCTGCTCTCTAGCCTCACATATTGCACTTTATGAAACGGGCCTATCCTTCGAGGCTGTTCAAGTAGAGGGGCGTGAGTCCAAGACCGCGGGAACAGAAAACTATGCTGATGTCACTAGCAAGGGCTATGTACCAGCTTTGCGTTTAGATGATGGCTCAGTACTCACCGAGAGCACTGCAATTTTGCCTTATATAGGTGATCTAAAGCCGTCACACCAACTCAGCCCGGTTGCTGGAACCATGGCGCGTTATCGGATGCATGAATGGTTAGGATATATCAATTCGGAATTACATAAGAACTTTGGCCCTTTTTTTTCACCAGGAGTTACCGAAGAACAAAAATCTACGGCTAAAGTTAATTTAGGCCGTCGTTTTGATTTTATACAGCACCAGCTTACTGGGATTAAATATCTAGTAGATGATAAATTTACTGTTGCTGACTGCTATCTATTTACTGTTTTAGGGTGGTGCAATTACATTCAGGTAGATCTTGGTCAATGGCCGGGCTTGAAAGCCTACTATTCACTTATTGTCACGCGCCCCACAGTACAGGCTGCTATGAAAGCCGAGGGATTAATAAAATGAGTTGTCCTTTAGCTTACCTTTTAGTTCAAGGCACAGTAGCCGATGTAGAAGGATTCAAAGCCTATAGCGCATCGCTGCCATCAATATATAAAAAATTTGGCGGGCACTACCTAAGCGTAACACCCTCTTCCAATGTCCAAATTGCAGAGGGGGAGCCTCGAAACGAAAGTATTTTAATTGCACAGTTCCCTTCAAAAGAAGCTGCATGGTGTTTTTGGAAATCTGCTGAATACGAAGAAGCTAAAAAATTACGTGCGGGCAAAGGTAGTTTCTTTGTCACAGTGCTTGAAGGGCTGCCTACTTGAAGATAAAAATTCAGGCATTACAAAAACTTCTATTTCTTCAGAAATTTATCTTTATGCGCTCCATGAGGCTTATCCATATATCGCTCTCGAGCTGTTTATCATTACTAAAAATGGTAACTTCTCCATGTGGGCTAATTTTTTCAATCGCTGGAAGTTGCAAAGATGGCACTATACTTTGATAGATAAATTCTTCGAATCGGAGAGAGCTTTAGGCCATGCTTTAATTGCTGCATTTATTATTGAAACCCAAGGCTCTACGTATCGAAAATCAGGTGCTTTGATGTTCTTTGGAGCCAATGGACGACGTTGTGGTTTATTAAGTGGCGGCTGTCTTGAAGATGATTTGCAAGACCACGCACAGAAATTACTTGACACCAACGGGCGTTGCACTACGCGTACTTACGATAGTCGAGGCTCAGATGATAATCTCTGGGGTCTAGGATTAGGTTGTGAGGGGATGATGCGCGTGTTGCTATTACGCTTAGACCCTGCAACTAACTATGAACCAGTCAACAGCTTACGCGCAGCTAGTGCCACTCGCCAGCCAGCGGCATATTCAATTAATATACACACAGGTGAGTCAATATTATGGACTGAAGGATTTGCGCATACAAATCTGGATGCAGATATTTTTAACATCGTAGCTGAGCACATTCCAGCGCTACTAGTTTGCGGTGCAGGACCAGATGCTGAACCAGTGGTTTCGTTCGCAGCTGCACTGGGCTGGCAAGTTACCGTGATAGATCATCGACTTGCCTATATAGAAGCCACGCGCTTTCAGGGAGCAAAATCTGTACTACAAGTAGATATGGTCGCAGTAGAAACGCAACTTGAACTTAATAATTTTGATGCCGCGGTGGTCATGAGCCATCACTTGAATGCTGATCGGCACTATCTTAGTGCACTCTCTCTATCCAATATTAGCTACATTGGCTTACTCGGTCCGGCTGCACGACGCGAGCGCTTGATGTCTGTACTAAACACGGCCGCAATACGCAACCGCTTATATGCCCCAATAGGTATAGAGATTGGTGCACGAAGCCCAGAGAGTATTGCAATTTCAATAATAGCGCAGATACAAAGCGTATTAAGCAAAAATCTTGCTCACCAAGGCACCGTCTCGCCTGTGTAGAGAATAATCTCAGCCGATTGGCTCAGCCTTTCAATGTTTTTGATTACCCCTGCAACGCTTTGTGAGACTTGTAGTACACCTGAGCCTTGATACCCACTCGAGCGCAGCAGTCGTGTATCAACCATGCCAGGTGCTAAAATTCCCACCTTAACCCCTACTTCGCGTAATTCAACTTGAAGCACACGTAATCCCATGTTTAACGCTGTTTTACTCATGCGATAGAAATATAAATTACCAAACTGACTCGTATTAGTTATAGAAGAAAGCCCGCTTGTAATTCCAATTATTTTCTTTTGCTGCCCCGCTAAAATATTTGGTAAAAATGCTCTTGCAATTGCTAATGGCCCATAGGCATTAACGCGCATAATTTCTTCAAAAGAATTAAAATCTAAATGTTTAAACGCTTGAGTATTCCGATCTCCTAGAAGGCCTGCATTATTTAGCAGCACATCAATACTCTTACCAACATAGCGCCCAGCCAACTCAGTAATTGCATAGGGATCTCCCACATCTAGCGCTTCTATCGTCACCTTTCTATGCTGCGCAGCAAGTGCAGATAATTCAGGAGCATGTTGCGGTTCGCGTGCAGTAGCAATCACTTCCCAGCCTAGCTCAGCGTACTGTTTAACAAACTCGAGTCCCAAACCGCGATTACAACCGGTGACTAATATAACGGGTGCTGTGTTCATCTTATGTGTCTTAACTTCGTTGCCGTATGCCGCGAGTAGGCTTAGCTTGCAAAGGATCTTCGGGCCAATAGTGCCGAGGATAACGCCCACGCATATCTTTACGCACCTGAGTATAGGCATTGCGCCAAAAGCTAGCTAAGTCAGCTGTTACTTGTAAAGGTCTCTGTGCAGGGGAGAGTAATTTAAACGTTATCGGAATTGTCCCGCCTATACTCGGTGTAACTTCTAGACCGAATACCTCTTGCATCCGCATTGAGGCGCATGGCGCAAGATCATCTAAATAATCAATTTGAATTTTAGAGCCAGTAGGCAAAATGATATGTGTTGGCACTAGCTCATCTAGGTACCGCACATTCTCATAACCGAGTCGGGCCTGTAAAGCATCCATTAAAGGTAGTTTAGATAATTGGGTACGTCGTGTAGTGCCCTCTAACCAAGGGCTGAGCCATTCTCCTACTGAATCTATTAAAGCTGTATCAGTAAATTCAAGACATTTTTTTAATTTTAATATATTATTTTTTAGTGCAAAATTAACTCGAGCACACCAACTTCGACATTGTTCATTCCACGGTAGACAATTCAAGCCCATTTCTTTTATTCCATTTATCATAGCGCATAAAGTAAGCTCAGGAGATGGAGATTTTAGTAATTTCTCATCGATGACTAAAGCATCAAGTCGCTTTAGATGACGTGCAATAACGGCTTCCTCACGTGAGGACCATATCACTTCATTCACACTCTGAAAACGTGCACCAGCAGCAGCCTCTAAATTTTTTAAATCTAGTTCTACTGCAAGTAAAATACGTGCCTCACGATCAGTATTATCTAGATCTACTGCAACAATGAATTCACTGCGTGCCAATCTATCTACATGCATAAATGATGCGCCACGACCATTCGCTAATAAAAAACGTCCTTTACTACCTGATCGATGTCGTCCGATACGATCTGGATAAGCGCAAGCGAGCAGTCCTGCAGCATCTAATGGAGTGCTATTATGAGTAATAACACCATAAGTAGACTTAAAAACGTTAGTTGTACCTTTAGTATTCATACGATGCTCAAATTGCCTAGCAGCACGCTTAGAAAGAGCGGGTGCTCGAGAATTGAACATTTCAATGCGTGTTAAAATATCAGCATCGCGATAGGTGCCATGTGGTGCACGCATAAAATCTCGTTCGGTGAGTATAGCTACAAGCTGTGCGCCTAAACGCAATACACCACGTCGCTTCGCCTCTATTAACAAATGAGCAAGGCGCGGATGTATGGGTAAGTAGGATATTTCGCGCCCTTTTTCGGTAATACGCTGCTCACAATCTAGTGCCTCCAAGCGTTGTAATAACTCACGTGAAGCAGTCAACGTAGCCTCAGGAGGAGCGTCTAACCAACTTAATGCATCCGCATCCCTCAAGCCCCAAAAAGCTAGATCTAATGCTAATGAAGCTAGATCTGCTTCTAGAATGTCTGCTGGAGTGTACGCCGCGAGGCTTTCCTGTGAGCCTTCGCTCCATAAGCGGTAACAAATACCGGCAGATACACGGCCCGCACGACCTGTTCGCTGATCAGCTGAAGCGCGTGAAATTCTTTGTGTAATCAAACGACTCATACCTGTGACGGGATCAAAGACTGAGCGACGAACTAAACCACTATCCACAACTGATTTAATCCCTGTAAGCGTCAAACTTGTCTCAGCAATATTAGTAGCTAAAATAACTTTTCTTGTAGCGTGTGGTGATGGTAAAAAAACAGCATCTTGTTCTTCAGTAGATAGTTCACTATACAAAGGAAGCAAAAGTACGCGCTGGTCATTAAATTCTTTAAAACCTAAGAGCAAATCTCGAACCCGCCGAATCTCACCTGCGCCAGGCAAGAAAACCAATATATCACCTGTACACTCACGCAAAGCTCTTTGAACGGCAAATACTGTAGCGCGTTCAAAAGATCTAAAGTCTCCAGGTAATAACGGGAACCCCTGTTCTAAATAGTTAATGTCAACAGGAAAAGCGCGTCCTGCAGAGGTAATACGAGGTACGCCACCCAATAAGTGCGCTACTGCTGCGCCATCGAGCGTAGCAGACATGACTAACAGTTTTAAATCAGTGCCTAAGTTAGAGCGCGCATCAAGACACAAGGCAAGACCTAAGTCAGCTTGTAAACTTCGTTCATGAAATTCATCAAAGATGACTGCTGCAATACCCTCTAATGTAGGGTCACTATGCAATATACGCGTTAGCACCCCTTCAGTGACAACCTCGATGCGTGTGGATTCACTAATCTTGGTATCAAGACGCATGCGATATCCAACGGTTTCTCCCACTCGCTCGCCCAGTGTTTCAGCCATACGCTGCGCGACAGCGCGAGCGGCTAGTCGCCTAGGCTCAAGCATAATCAAGCGGCGGCCTGCAACCCAAGGCTCATCAAGCAAGGCCAACGGTACCACCGTACTTTTACCTGCCCCCGGCGGAGCTTCTAAGACTGCCGCATTATGTATGCATAGTGCAGCACGCAACGCCGGTAATGCCTCTAGGATTGGTAACTCAGGGAAGCGAATCACCCTATGATGACCGCTTTGGCTTAATAAAAAAAAATTAAGCATCAATAATGCAAGATAAATATGATGCAAAATTACGATCTAACGGTTCGACATTAAGCTCTAATCTAAATTGAAATTTATTATTTAAACTCATTTTGACGACCTTAAATATAAGGCTTTAGTCTTGATTTCGTCTTGCTACGCGGAACATCTGGTAAGCCAGTATGCTGTGTGCGAAATGGTCGAGCACCAGTGCGTGCTGGAGTACTGGTATTCACAGGTTGCCAAGGCGGAATTAAGTGTTGCTTACCTGGACCAATTAAATCTGCTCGGCCCATACGTCGTAAAGCCTCGCGAAGTAATGGCCAATTATTGGCATCGTGGTAACGTAAAAAAGCCTTATGTAAACGCCGGACTTTAATGCCTTTAGGAATAATCACTGCTTCACTTTGGCGCGTAATACGTTTTAACGGATTTTTATGTGAATGATACATAGCCGTGGCAGTAGCCATCGGTGAGGGTAGGAACGCTTGTACCTGATCTGCACGAAACCCGTTCTTCTTCAACCACACTGCCAACTCCAACATGTCCTCATCGGTTGTTCCCGGATGTGCTGCAATAAAATATGGGATTAAGTATTGCTCTTTACCGACTTCTTTAGAGTAGCGATCAAACAATTCTTTAAACTTATGGTAAGTGCCTACACCAGGTTTCATCATCTTGGACAGAGGCCCCTCACCAATAGCTTCAGGAGCAATTTTTAAATAACCGCCTACGTGGTGTTGCGCTAACTCTTTAACATACTCTGGTGATTCTGTTGCAAGATCGTAGCGTACACCTGAAGCAATCAATACTTTTTTGATCCCTGGTAAAGCGCGAGCCTTTCGATAGAGTTGAATAAGCGGCGTATGATCCGTATTTAAGTTGGGGCAAATACCTGGGAATACACAAGAGGGTCTCCGACAAGCTGTTTCAATCTCGCGTGTTTTACAGGCCAAGCGATACATGTTAGCAGTGGGTCCGCCAAGATCAGAAATCACACCTGTGAAGCCCGGAACGGTATCACGTACTTTTTCAATTTCACGCAGCACAGAAGCTTCGGAACGATTTTGAATGATTCGCCCTTCGTGTTCAGTGATAGAACAAAAAGTACACCCGCCAAAACACCCACGCTGAATTGAGACTGAAAAGCGAATCATCTTATAGGCTGGAATTTCTGCATTGCCATAAAATGGATGCATCTGCCGCTGATAAGGCAAGTCATAAACATAGTCCATTTCACGCGTGGTCAATGGAATTGGTGGAGGATTCAACCATACGTCTACAGATCCATGACGCTGAACTAGTGCGCGGGCATTACCAGGATTTGCCTCTAAATGTAATATACGCGAAGCGTGTGCATACATCACAGGATCAACTGCAACTTGTTCAAAAGATGGCAGTCGAATAACACTACGCTCACGGTCTTCGCTCTTGACGCGACGAATAAAACGAACGACTGATTCTGTATCTAATGCAGCTGATGATTCAGATGGTGCTTGCGTATTAATACGCGTCCCTGCATTATTATTCATAGCGTAAGGATCAATTGGCGGATTTAAAGGCCCCGGCGCATCCAAATGAGCAGAATCTATTTCAATCCAATTACTAGGTAAGCTACGGCGCGTAAATACTGTGCCACGCAGATCATCTATCTCACTAATAGCTTCACCAGCTGCCAAGCGATGAGCTAAATCTACAATTTGCCGCTCTGCATTCCCGTAAAGTAGAACATCTGCTTTTGCATCAAGCAAAACTGAACGACGAATTTTTTCAGACCAATAATCAAAATGTGCAATTCGGCGCAGACTCGCCTCAATACCGCCGATGACAATTGGTACCTCAGGATAAGCCTCACGTGCACGCTGTGAATACACGATAACTGAACGATCTGGTCGATTACCGCCCTGCCCACCTGGCGTATAGGCATCATCACTTCGAATACGTCGATCGCTCGTATAGCGATTAACCATAGAGTCCATATTTCCTGCAGTAATCCCAAAGAATATGTTTGGTTTACCCAAGGCACGAAAGGGATCTGCACTATGCCAATCAGGCTGAGAAATGATGCCCACCCTGAATCCTTGTGCCTCAAGCAAACGACCAATAATAGCCATGCCAAAACTTGGGTGATCCACATAGGCGTCACCGGTAACTACAATCACATCACAAGAGTCCCATCCTAGAAGATCCATCTCAGAGCGTGACATGGGTAGGAATGGCGCCACCCCAAAACGGGAGGCCCAATACTTGCGGTAAGTGGCTATGTCGCGAGGAATAAGCATGGCGCGCATTAAACCAGAATGGCGGCATAGATGCGCACTGCTATGGTGGCTTAAATGGGGGCTGCCGTGCTCGACATTGATTATCAGCCCTGGGAGACATCGGCTAGAAGAGGCCATCGCCAGCCGCATAACTACCCTGGTAGAGACGGCTCCTATTCTAGTTAAAACGAGGCGAGCGAGAACCATCCTCCCCCTCTCAGAGGGACCCTCTTTGTGCTTGATCATATATATACGACTATCAACCACAAGACTACGTGTCAAGAATACAATGTCTAGCAATTGATCTGAGGATTAAATTTATATGCCCTGTTTCTATGTTCAAAAGCTAGTACATACCAGCCAAGCGGATGCCTAACAGAAAAAATTAACTTAGAAACTCTATGATAAGTTTTATTGTGTACTCGAGAGCACCTTGGTACTTATAAAAGGTAACATTACCGCATGACAAGTATGTTATCCCTATTAAAAAATTGAGAAAGCGCTATGATTGATCTAACTTTTACAATGCGCGAACCTTTTTTAAATCGCGAACGAGCACAACGGATTCTTAAAGAAGAAGGATTAGATGCTTTAGTATTATCTCGCGGCACTAATGTATTTTATGCTACTAATTTTTTTCCGCTACTAGAACGCATGAGCTTCACTGCGACAACATTAGCAGTAATAGCTCAAGATACAAAAAAACCTGTAGCCTTACTAATTCCAAGTTTCTCATACTATTACATTCAAGCTGATGAGGGCTTATTGCCCGATGTACAAGCCTATGTTTTTACCAGTCCAGATACTGCGTATGCACAAAAAGAATCTCCTATAGCTATGGCGCCTTTGTACTATCAACTTGATGGGGTAGATAAACCGCCTCCTAGGGAGCAAAGACGACGCGATGCTCTAAAAGCTGCTGCTCCCTACACTGCAGATCTCACTCAAGCTTTGATGAAGTCATTAAAAGACTTAGGATTAAGTACTGGCCGAATTGGCTACGATGACCCAATAGTAGCAGAGTTACTAGAAAGTGCTGCGCCAAAAGCGTCTTTGAAAATAGCTGAAAACACACTCCGTGCTATTCGCTTAGTACGAACCCCACCAGAAATTAGAATGATGCGTATTGCTGCGCAAAACAATGTAGATGCTGCGCTCGCAACGATTAGCGCTGCGCGCGAACTAGGCTCGCTTCGGGCGATAAGACAAAGATTTTATACTGAGGTGGCACACCGTGGTAATCTTGGCGTCTTTATGGTAGTTGATGGAGTTTCCTCGGATGCTTATGATGAACCACTAAAAGAAGGTCGGGCTTTTCTCATTGATTGTGTTAGTCATTGTAGAAACTTTCATGCGGACTATGGACGAACAATTTTTGTAGGTGAGCCTAGTACACGCATGCGCTACTGTACAGAAGCCATGTCTAAAACATGGGAAGAATTACAAAAAAAAATTCGCCCTGGAGTAAAGTTTTCTGAAGTAAGCCAGCTGGGCAACATCATTTTAAAAAAATTTGGCTTTAAGGTTCCAATTTTTTTTAGCCCACATAGTGTAGGTTACGCACACAGCGATCAGCCACGTACTAGTCCAAACGGCGAAAAAATTGATATTGTCATTGAAGAAAATATGATCCTATCTATCGATTGCCCGCTATTTGAAACTGGCGTTAGTGGTACGGCCCATCTCGAAGATTTAGTACTGGTAAATGCCCAGGGGGCTGAAGCCATACACACGACTGGCACACCAACATATACAATCTAATTTTTATAATATAAAACCTGAATAATGATAATTAACTCTCCGGAATGGCTAGCAAAATGTTCGGCTGCGGGTGTCGACCCTTTAGTAATCGAGCACACCGCTAGAAACTTTATGGCCTACTATGCCTATCAAACTAGGAATCGGACAGCCTGCTTATCTCTAAGAGATTGGTTTCGTTTTTACTCCCAAGAAAATTCTGCTGAACTTTCAGCTGAGACCCTTAAAGTGGAAGGCTGCTCGGTGGATGAGCGCTCTGTCCGACCTCCTTCTGCCGATTACAAAGCAGCAATTTTTTACTTACTAGAGATATTTGTAGTAGAAACTAAAATAATTAGTTTAGATTCTCATGACGCATTAACATAGTTTTTAATTTAAGATATTCATGAAAGAAAAAAATTTTGATATGATCGTCGTACGCGGTGCTCGTCAAAATAATCTTAAAAATCTTAATTTAGATATTCCAATCGGTGAATTGATCGTCGTCACAGGAGTATCTGGCTCGGGTAAATCTTCATTAGTCTTTGATACTTTGTACGCTGAAGGGCAACGTCGCTACGTCGAAACATTCTCGCCTTACGCTCGGCAGTTCTTAGATCGTATGGATAAACCTGCGGTTGATCGTATTGAAGGTATACCACCTTCTATTGCTATCGACCAGACTAATCCCGTACGAACCTCACGCTCAACTGTCGGCACTATGACTGAGCTTAATGATCATTTGAGGCTTCTATTTGCTCGTGCAGCCCACTTACACTGCCATACATGTGGCGTAGAAGTTAAACGCGATACAATACAAACTATAGGTGATGACTTATACATACGCAGTAGTGCTTTAGGAAATCCCCGCTTACTTATCACTTTTACCATTGACATTCCTAAGAATTTTAAAGAAGCAGAGGTAACTAAATTATTAAATCAACAAGGTTATAAACATATACGTCAACGTAATAAAACCTCATTAGAAGTTGTCCAAGATCGTATAAAGCTTTCTCAAATCGAACGTAGCCGTGTTATGGAATCTCTTGAAGTTTCAATGCGTTTAGGGCAAGGTCGATTACAAGTACACGCGCTAGAAGATCCTCATTTAATCCTTGACTCAAGCAACATTACTACAGCTAAAGCCATGCATACTTGGCGTTACTCAAGTGGCTTGCATTGTGCTACATGTAACATTTCCTATCGCGAACCCACACAGAGTGGTTTTTCTTTTAACTCACCAGCGGGTGCCTGCCCAATCTGTAAGGGTTTTGGACGCATTATTGGTGTCGACTATGGGCTTGTAATCCCTGACCATAAGAAAACACTTCGTGAGGGTGCAATCCGTGTTTGGCAGACTGATTCATATGTCGAATGTCAAAAAGACTTAGAGCGTTGGGCCCGTAAACGGGGGGTCCCTCTCGACATACCTTGGTGTGAACTCTCTGAGGCACACCGTAAATGGGTGATAGAGGGCGAAGGTAAATGGTCGAAAAAAGTTTGGTATGGAGTAAAAAATTTTTTTGCTTGGCTTGAAACAAAGTCTTATAAAATGCATATTCGTGTACTACTTTCGAGGTATCGATCTTATACACAATGCGAGACTTGTGATGGTGCACGCCTTACACTACAATCTTTGCTATGGCGTCTAGGAGATTTTCGGCTAGCTGAAGAAATACTTGGAATACGCTCACGATTCAGACTGCAAGGCACTCATTGGAGTTCTAGTACTCTTAATACATTGCCAGGCTTATGTATTCATGATCTTATGCTTTTGCCTCTTGAACGTAGTCGTAATTTTTTTGCTCAACTCAAAATTTCTGGGTCTTTAGATAAAGCTACGGAACTACTACTTACAGAAGTACGCTCTCGGTATAATTATTTATGTGAAGTGGGCCTAGGCTACCTTACCTTAGACCGTCAATCGCGCACGCTGTCAGGAGGCGAAGTCCAGCGGATTAATCTCACCACAGCGCTAGGAACCTCTTTAGTCAATACCTTATTTGTACTGGATGAGCCCTCCATTGGGCTACACCCGCGCGACATGCAAAAAATCATACAAGTGATGCATCGCTTACGTGATGCAGGGAATTCTCTACTTGTTGTGGAGCATGATTCTCAAATTATGCTTGAATCTGACAAAATTTTAGATATGGGCCCTGGTGCAGGTGAGCATGGCGGACATATTGTGAGCTATGGAACACCCACTCTTGTATGTGCAGATTCAGATTCAATAACAGGCGCGTATTTAAGTGGCAGACGCCAAGTGCACTTTCCGCCTCGATCACAGAGAGTTACCTTAAATAAACCTGGTGTCATTGAATTAATAGGTGTAAGTCAAAATAATTTACGCAATATTAATGTACGCTTTCCCTTGGGTCAGTTGGTTTGCATAACTGGAGTTTCTGGATCAGGAAAATCAACTCTCATCCAAAGTGTTCTTTACCCAGCACTACTTAAACAAAAAGGGCGCCCTTCTGAAGTAGCAGGCACACACCAAGCATTAAAAGGCGCAGAACTTATTAGTGATGTAATTTTTGTAGATCAAAATGCTATTGGCCGCACAACACGCTCTAATGCGGCTAGCTACGTGGGCGCATTTGATTTGATACGTAATTGTTTCGCTAAATTACAAGAATCACGTGAGCGCACTTATACCCCAGGTACCTTCAGCTTTAATGCAGGAACTGGACGCTGCCCAGCCTGTAGAGGGAATGGATTTGAACATGTCGAAATGCAGTTTCTATCCGATGTTTATTTACGCTGTGAACAGTGTAATGGTAGTCGATATCGCAATGAAATTTTAGAGATTCTTCATCCAGGCCCTAATGGTAGCAATGCAAGTATTGCCGATGTATTGGCAATGACAGTTACGGAAGCCTTAATTTTTTTCTCGGGCATGCCTGATCTTGCGGCACGATTAAAACCTTTAGCTGATGTCGGGCTTGATTATTTGCGTTTAGGCCAACCGGTCCCAACACTCTCGGGTGGAGAAGCACAGCGGCTAAAGCTAGCGAGGCACCTAATAGAATCTAGCACACCTACCAAAATTGGAAAATTATTTTTATTTGATGAACCTACGACGGGCTTACATTTTGAAGACATTGCTAAACTTTTAAATTGTTTCTGTAAGCTTTTAGATGCTGGGCACTCTCTAATTATAATTGAACATAACTTAGACGTGATTCGAACTGCTGAATGGATTATCGATTTAGGCCCAGAAGGTGGCGATGCTGGGGGGCAACTCCTTACATGTGGAACACCTGAAAAAATAATGAAAATTTTGAGTTCGCATACTGGAAGAGCATTAACAAACTATCAGTCTAAGGTAGTGTTCAAGCCGACTTTATCAAAAAAAAGAAATTTACTAGAAAAATTAATCATTGTTAAAAACGCACGAGAACATAATTTAAAGAATATTAATGTAGAAATTCCACGAAATGCATTAACAGTTATCACAGGAATATCTGGTTCAGGAAAATCAACTCTTGCATTTGATATCTTATTTAAGGAAGGTCAAAGACGTTATCTAGAATCATTAAACGCCTATGCACGCCAGTTTGTTCAACCCTCTTCTCGTCCTGAAGTAGATGCTATTTATGGCATTCCACCTACAGTAGCCATTGAACAACGCACTAGTCGAGGTGGCTATAAAAGCACTGTATCTACACTTACAGAAATTTATCATTTTTTACGATTGATGTATTCAAAGCTTGGTACCCAGCACTGCCCAGATTGTCAATTAACTATAGAACCACAATCTCCAGAGGAAATTCTAGCTAAAATATTCAAAGATTATAGTGGCAAAACTATAGAACTACTAGCTCCTTTAATTATTTCGCGTAAAGGCTTATACACTGACCTCGCGAAATGGGCGGCCAGTAAAGGCTTCAAAGAACTGAGAGTAGATGGCGAACTTCTCGCTGTAAAGCCTTGGCCAAGACTAGACCGATACAAAGAACACAACATAGAACTGCCAATGTTACGAATCTCTATTTCACTCCGTAGTCAAACAGCCATCCATGCGAAATTATTGGAAGCTTTACAATACGGAAAAGGTGTCGTACAGGTGTTACCTAATGGTAGCAAAAATAGCGTTGTGTTCTCAACTAAACGTGCCTGCCCTAGCTGCGGCATAAGTTTTACTGAACTCGACCCGCGACTTTTTTCGTTCAACTCAAAACAAGGATGGTGTGAAAATTGTTTTGGAATGGGAATTGAACTAGAAAATTTTAATGAAGATCAAACTGGCGAGGAAAATACATGGCTTATCGGCAAAAAAAGCCAAGAAAGACCCTGCGGTGTCTGTGTTGGTAGTCGCTTAAACCGTATTTCACGAGCAGTGCTTTTTCGTGATAAATCTATCAGTGAACTCACGTGTGCAACAGTTAAAGAAGCTAATAAAATATTTTCAGAACTGAAACTTAATCATCGTGAGTCTAATATTGCACGTGATCTAGTGGGAGAAATAATTACCCGATTAAATTTTCTTGAACGAGTAGGCTTAGGATATTTAGCCTTAAATCGTGCAGCCCCCACTCTCTCTGGCGGAGAAGCGCAGCGAATACGTTTAGCCTCACAACTCGGCTCTAATTTACGGGGTGTATGCTATGTTTTAGATGAGCCAACTATCGGCCTACACCCACGTGAT
>SHZO01000034.1 GCA_009692285.1 Gammaproteobacteria bacterium
GAGCTATGGTCGATCCAGTCTTTTGGTCACTCTCGCTTGGATCGGTTTACTGCTTCGCGTTTATCATGAAGCTGTGTACGCAATGCGCGGACCAGCTGCAGCAGCATTACGTAGTGGAGCAGCTCGTACGGGAGGAATTGAGAAATCCGAGGCGGTGCAGTCATGACTCAGCGTTGCGTAATGATTATGGCTGGAGGTACAGGCGGACATGTATTTCCTGCGCTCGCCCTCGCTGCGGTATTGCGCAGTAAAGCTTGCGATTTGGTCTGGCTTGGTACTAAACGTGGCATCGAAGCAAGACTCGTACCTGAAGCAAGTATTGTGGTGGAATGGATTGATATTGGAGGTTTGCGTGGAAAGGGGTTGATTGCGCTGGTGGTGGCTCCTTGGTATTTGTTACGCGCAGTGTTGCAATCTATTGTGGCAATTCATCGGCATGATCCTGCAGTTGTTGTGGGTCTTGGGGGTTATGTCTCGGGACCAGGTGGTATCGCTGCCTGGCTCACGCGCCGGCCACTAGTTATACACGAACAGAATGCTGTGGTTGGGTTTACTAATCGGGTACTCGCACTATTGGCAACACGCGTCTTAGAAGCCTTTAAAGGTAGTTTTGTTTCGGCGCATAATGCTCAAGCAATTGGTAATCCAGTTCGCTCAGAATTCTTTGCATTAGCCACACCTGCTGATAGATTTAGTGCGCGTACTGGTCCTTTGCGTATTTTAATTGTTGGTGGAAGCCAGGGTGCTGCAAAGTTAAATATGCTTGTTCCTGAGGCTTTATCATTTTTAGCTAAAGAAACGCAACTTAGCATCCGCCATCAAAGTGGTGTGAGAGGGCTAGAGCTTACGCGTGAGGTTTATGCGCGCTATAGCCTAAAAGCAGAGGTTAGTGATTTTATCGAAGATATTGCTGCCGCTTACGCTTGGGCTGATATCGTTATTTGCCGTGCTGGAGCTTTGACTGTGTCTGAATTAGCTGCAGTTGGAGTAGCGGCGGTGTTAGTGCCCTTTCCAGCTGCAGTTGATGATCATCAAACTCGTAATGCAGAGTTTTTAGTTGCTAGAGGTGCTGCAGTGCTTATGCCTGAGTCTGCTTTAACGCCCGTTTCGCTTGCTGCTCAACTCACGCAGATGTGTAAAGACCGGGCGGCTCTGCTGGCAATGGGTGAGCGCGCGCGTAGTTTAACACGCCCTAATGCAGCAGAAGATCTCGCAGCAGTGTGTTTGAGTGCTGGAGGTTTAAAATGATCACCATCGAGCGCATGCGTAGTATTAATGTTATTCATTTCGTTGGTATTGGCGGCAGCGGCATGGGGGGCATCGCCGAGGTGCTACTTAATTTAGGTTATCGTATCCAGGGGAGTGATTTACATTCAAACCAAGTGACCTTGAGGTTAGAAAGCCTAGGGGCTAAAATTTATTTAGGCCATGATGCTACAAATGTTTTTGGTGCAGATGTTGTAGTGGTTTCTAGCGCAGTGTCCTCTGAAAACTTAGAAGTTGCTTTTGCTGTTTCAAATAGGATTCCGGTTGTGCCGCGCGCTGAGATGCTCGGCGAACTGATGCGTTTTCGTCAAGCTATTGCAGTTGCCGGTACACACGGCAAAACTACTACCACGAGTTTATTGGCTTCTGTGCTCGCTGAGGGTGGTGAAGATCCTACTTTTGTGATTGGTGGGCGTCTTAAAGGGGCAAACAGTAACGCACGCTTGGGGGCAGGTCGCTATCTGGTCGCTGAGGCGGATGAGAGCGATGCTTCTTTTCTGCATTTGCAACCATTAATTTCAGTTATTACAAATATTGGACATGATCATTTAGGTGCGCATGGTGGCGACTTTAGTCGTTTGCGGCAAAGCTTCGTTGATTTTTTACATAATCTTCCTTTTTATGGACTGGCCGTTTTGTGTTCGGATGATCCGGAAGTACGTAATATTATATCACGCGTTACTCGTCCAATTTTAACATATGGTATTGAAGAAGGGGCGGATATACGCGCGGTTAATATTGAACGGCGTGGAGCCCAGACTGCTTATGAAGTGCAGCGTTTAGGACATAACAAAAATTTAAGAGTTATCGTAAATCTGCCTGGACTGCACAATGTGCTGAATTCTTTGGCCGTTGTAGCTGTGGCCACTGAACTGCACATCGATGACTCTGCTATTACTCGTGCACTTGAGAGTTTTCAAGGCGTCAATCGCAGATGTCAGCTCATTGGTCAATTGGCAGCTGGTACAGGTAGTGCTGTGCTGATAGATGACTATGGGCATCACCCGACTGAAATTGCAGCAACACTGGATGCGGTGCGTCAGGCCTATCCGGGTCGACGAATTATATTAGTATTTCAACCACATCGTTACACGCGTACTCGAGACCTTCTTGATGATTTCGCTCGAGTGCTTTCTACCGTCGATACAGTGCTGATTACTGAAGTTTATGCTGCAGGTGAGCCACCCATTGCAGGTGCCGATGGCCGTGCTATTTGTCGTGCAGTGCGTAGTCGTGGTCATGTAGAGCCAGTGTTTTTACCTGAAGTAGAAGATCTTGCAGTAATTCTAGCCAATATTTTAAAGGCGAATGATGTAGTGCTCGCAATGGGGGCAGGGAGCATTAGTGATGTGACTCACAAGTTGCCACAGCATTTGCCATTTGTGGCCTCTGTATGAGAGTGAGCGAACAGTCTTTTTCGATAGCAGACTTAGTGGTGAATTTTACTCCGCGTGTGCGTCTGAATGAGTCGATGGCACGTCATACTTCATGGCATGTGGGTGGGGCTGCTGATATTTATTTTGAGCCGCGTGATCGTCAAGATCTCAGTGAGTTCCTGCAGGCTTTACCAAAGGAAATGCCACTTTGGTGGCTCGGCTTAGGCAGCAATCTTTTAGTGCGTGATGGTGGGCTGAGGGGTGCGGTGATTATTACGCATGGAGCGCTCAATGATATGGAGCGACGCACTGATATAGAGGTGTGGTGTGAGGCGGGCGTGGCATGCGCGCGTATCGCGCGGCAGTGCACTCGTTGGGGTTTAAGGTCTGCTGGGTTTTTTGCTGGGATTCCTGGGACTTTGGGTGGTGCGTTGGCAATGAATGCCGGCGCGTTCGGTGGTGAGACTTGGAAGTACGTCAGCCAGGTTGAGGTTATAGATCGCAATGGTTCAGTGCGTGTGCGTCAAGCCAATGAGTATCGTGTGAATTATCGGCATGTTCAATCGCCCGTTGCCAACGAAGGATTTTTAGCTGCTGTCCTAAAATTTGAAATCAGAGAACCCAGCGAATTCATAGAAATTCCGGATTTATTATCTCGTCGTCGTGAAACTCAGCCGATTGGTCAGTGGAGTTGTGGTTCTGTGTTCACAAACCCTCCAGGTGATCATGCTGCGCGTTTGATTGAGGCTGCCGGTCTTAAAGGTTTGCGAGTTGGTGGTGCGAGTGTGTCTAATAAACATGCTAATTTTATTATCAATGAGGGTGCGGCAACGGCATCGGATCTCGAACAGCTAATTCAAAAAGTACAAGCTAACGTTGAGGCGCGCTTCAATGTGCACCTGAACCCTGAAGTAAGGATTGTTGGAGAGGCAGCCTAATGCTTACAATCACGCAAGCTGCAGATTTCGGAAAAGTAGCTGTACTTTTAGGGGGCACATCTACTGAACGCGAGATTTCTCTGTTGAGTGGTGCTGCAGTGCTAGCAGCATTACAACGCAGGGGCGTTAATGCACATGCTATAGATCCAAAGACGGTGCCACTAGTTGATCTGGCATATCAAAATTTTAATCGAGTCTGGATCGCACTACATGGCCCTGGTGGCGAAGATGGTACTATTCAAGGCGCACTTCAATGCTTAGGTTTGCCTTACACCGGGAGCGGTGTTTTGGGCTCTGCTGTGTGTATGGATAAATTGCGCACTAAAAGATTAGTAGCAGCTGTTGGCATTGCTACAGCTGAATGTGTTGAAATACTAAGTACTGCAGATTTCGACTACGCATTAACCCGTTTAGGTCTTCCTTTGGTTATTAAACCTGGGAATCAAGGATCCTCAGTTGGAATTAGTAAAGTAAGCACGGCTGCTGCTTTGCCCGCCGCTTATGCTGCTGCAGCGGCGATCGACACTTGTGTATTAGCTGAGGCTTGGATTAGTGGCGCTGAATACACAGTAGGCGTTATTGGTGATACAGCATTGCCTTCTATTAAAATTAAAACTCCCAATACGTTTTATGATTATCAGGCCAAATATTTTAGGAATGATACCGAGTACTTCTGCCCTTCTGGTTTATCTACTGAGACAGAGGCTCATTTAAAGTCACTGGCACTTGGCGCATTTGCAGCAGTTGGGGCTAGTGGTTGGGGCCGTGTCGATTTCATGATGGATCGTACCAGTCGACCTCTATTGCTTGAGATTAATACTGTACCTGGAATGACAGATCATTCGCTTGTGCCAATGGCTGCGCGCGCCAGTGGAATGGAATTTGAAGAATTAGTATGGCGCATTTTAGAAACTAGCTTTTCTAATCAACGCATAGTGGTGAACCTGTAATGAGTATTCTGAGTAATAGTCTGTTGGGGAATCGGCAGCAACGTAACCGCCGGCGTATACAAAACCCTAGTTGGGAGTGGCCAAAGATTAATTGGCGGATAAATGTCATGGTTAGCTCAAGTGTGACAGTAGTCCTTTTGTTCTTAGGCCTGTTATTTTTTGCCTTTGATCAACCTATTACTAATGTGGCGATACAGGGTCGATTTCAACGTGTCTCCCCCCTTGAGATTGAGAAAATTGTGCGCACAAAATTGCATAATGCAGGGCTAGTTTCAGTGCAGCTTGATGATGTAAAGGCTGCTGTGAAAACTTTACCTTGGGTTGATACGGTGACAGTAGCGCGTGTTTGGCCGCGTGGCATTGAAGTAGGTATTACCGAGCAAGTTGCATTCGCACGCTGGGGCGCCAGGGGTTTGCTTAATTCACGTGGGACGTTGTTTATTAAAGAATCGGAATTTATCCCCCCCGAGTTGCCGCAACTCTCTGGTCCTTCAGGCGCTGCAGAAGTGGTTGCCCAGCGCTACACAGCGATGCAAGGTCGTTTAATTGAAGGCGGTCTACGCCTTGTAGCATTGCGTCTTAATGAGCGTGGGTCTTGGGAAATTGATCTAGATAGTGGAGTCAGTGTACGTTTAGGGCGCCGCCAAGTAGAGGAGCGTTTTGCACGTTTTGTCGCTGCGGCTCTGAAAGTAGTCATCGAGCGAGGTACAGATGTAGCTTACGTAGACATGCGTTACACGAATGGTTTTGCAGTCGGCTGGCGTAGTGCTAAGCGCATTGCCTCGACTTCAGATCTAGATGAGAACCCTGAGATTTAATACTGCGGATGAAACTACATATGGCAAAAAAACCTGATCGACAATTAATCGTAGCACTGGATATCGGCACATCAAAGGTTGTCGCATTGGTTGGAGAGATTGGTCTTGATAATTCAGTAGAAATTATTGGGTTAGGTTCTCACCCCTCGCGTGGGTTGAAGCGTGGCGTGGTAGTTAACATTGAATCTACCGTGCAATCTATTCAACGGGCCGTTGAGGAAGCTGAGTTAATGTCTGGCTGCGAAATACGCTCGGTTTATGCCGGCATTGCAGGTAGTCACGTGCGTAGCCTGAACTCCCATGGTGTGGTTGCTATTCGCGATCGAGAAGTTCAGTCAGCAGATGTTGAGCATGTCATTGATGCCGCTCGAGCTGTTGCTATTCCTGCAGATCAGAAAATTCTTCATGTTTTACCGCAAGAATTTATTATAGATGGACAGGAAGGTATTCGTGATCCTGTGGGTATGGCTGGTGTCCGTTTGGAGGCTAAGGTACATATCGTGACTGGTGCAGATAGTGCAGCTCAAAATATTGAAAAATGTATCCAGCGTTGTGGTCTTGCAGTTGATGATATTGTGCTTGAGCAACTCGCTTCTAGTTATGCAGTATTAACTGATGATGAAAAGGATTTAGGTGTTTGTATTGTAGATATCGGCGGGGGAACTACTGATATCGCTGTCTTCTTACAAGGAGCAATTCGTCATACAGCCGTCATACCAATAGCTGGCGACCAGGTTACCAATGATATCGCTGTCTCAATGCGTACTCCGACGCAAAATGCAGAAGAAATAAAAATACGTTATGCATGTGCGCTCTCAAAGCTTGCTAGAGCAAATGAAACTATAGAGGTGCCAAGTGTTGGCGATCGCCCAGCACGAAATCTTGCTAGGCATACACTTGCTGAAGTTGTTGAGCCACGTTATGAAGAGCTATTTGGTTTAATTCGCGAAGAATTAAGGCGTAGTGGTTTCGAAGATGTCATTGCTGCAGGTATCGTTTTAACTGGCGGCAGTTCGAAGATGGAAGGTGCTATTGAGTTGGCCGAAGAGGTCTTTCATGTGCCAGTACGTTTAGGTATGCCTACAGGTGTACGTGGCCTCACCGATAGTACTAACAATCCTATTTATGCCACAGGTGTGGGCTTGCTGCTGTATGCGCGGGATCATGCCGGAGCCAATCACCGCAGTGGTAGTTCGTTAGGTGCCAGTGCGCGCAGCACGCTTGATCGCATGAAGAATTGGTTTCAAGGTAATTTTTAAAGGAGTAGAGATATGTTTGAACTAATGGATGCATACAGTCAAAGCGCAGTCATTAAAGTAGTTGGCGTAGGTGGCGGCGGCGGCAATGCTGTTTCACATATGCTTCAAAGCGGTATCGAAGGCGTTGATTTTATTTGCTTAAATACTGATGCACAGGCGCTAAAAAATTCAAATGTTAAAACAGCTTTACAAATTGGCTCAAATATAACTAAAGGTTTGGGCGCAGGTGCTAACCCAGACATTGGTAGGCAGGCTGCAATTGAAGATCGTGATCGTATTATTGAATTAATTACAGGCTGTGATATGTTGTTTATTACTGCAGGTATGGGGGGTGGTACCGGTACAGGTGGTGCGCCAGTTGTCGCTCAGATTGCCAAAGAGATGGGGATCTTGACCGTTGCTGTCGTGACTAAGCCCTTTACTATGGAAGGAAATAAACGAGCTACTGCAGCAGATATTGGCATGACAGAACTAGCCAAACATGTTGACTCACTGATTACCATTCCTAATCAAAAATTACTGACAGTATTGGGTCCTAAAACTACTTTGCTTGATGCCTTTAAGAGTGCAAATGGCGTACTACAAGGTGCTGTGCAAGGGATAGCTGATCTGATTACTAGACCAGGTTTAATTAACGTTGATTTTGCAGACGTACGTACAGTCATGAGTGAAACCGGCATGGCGATGATGGGGTCAGGTTTTGCTAGTGGTGAAGGACGCGCTAAAACTGCTGCTGAAATGGCAGTTTCATCCCCTCTTTTAGAGGATGTAAAACTTTCTGGCGCGCGTGGTATTTTGGTCAACGTGACAGCTGGTCTTGATATGGCGATCGGTGAATTTGAAGAAGTAGGAAATATTATCAAACAGTTTGCTTCTGAAGATGCCACAGTTGTGATTGGTACCGTAATTGATCCTTCCATGTCCGATGAGCTCCGTGTAACAGTCGTAGCCACAGGGTTAGGTCGTACCACCCAAACCGTGGTGCCTGGTGTGCAAGCGTCTGTGAATCCAGTGCCAGAAATAAGCTTACGTACGGCACGGCGCATAGTCCGCCCACCATTAGATTTTGCCAAATTGGATTCGCCATCTTTTGGCCGCCTCAAGGCCGCCTCAGGTGATGGGTTGCGCCATGATGCTAATTTTGAAGAAATTATGGATGTACCTGCTTTTCTACGACGTCAGGCTGATTAGCTCTGGTTTTAGCCCTCAATTTAGTTCAAGCTTCTATTTATGGTAGGACAGCGTACATTAAAAAATGTTATTCGAGCGACTGGAATTGGGTTGCATACGGGGCGTAAAATTTTGATGACGGTTCGCCCCGCCGCGCCAGACACTGGAATTATCTTTCGCCGAACTGATTTGTCTTTGCCAGTAGAAATTCCTGCTCGTGCTGAGAATGTAGGCGATACAATGATGGGTACTTCGCTCGTCAAAGGCGATGTGCGCATTTCAACGGTTGAGCACTTACTCTCTGCTTTTGCTGGTCTGGGTATTGATAATGCTTACGTTGAAGTGAATGCGCCTGAAGTACCCATCATGGATGGCAGTGCAGGCCATTTTGTATTCTTGTTGCAATCCGCCGGTATTGAAGAGCAGCTTGTGCCCAAGCGCTTTATTAGGATCCGTAAAACCGTGCTTGTGAGTGATGGGGATAAATGGGCTAAGTTTGAACCGTTTGATGGCTTTAGAGTTAATTTCGAAATTGAGTTTAATCATCCAATATTTAATCAACGAATCCAACGGGCCACGATGAATTTTTCGACTACTACATTTTTAAAAGAAATTAGCCGCGCCCGTACCTTTGGATTTATGCGTGACCTTGAAACTTTGCGTGCACGCAATCTAGCGCTGGGGGGTACTTTAGATAACGCAATCGTTCTGGATGATTCACAAGTATTGAATGAGGGTGGTTTGCGTTACGAGGATGAATTTGTTAAACATAAAATTCTTGACGCTATTGGTGATCTATATTTGTTAGGTTACAGTTTGATTGGAGAGTTTAGTGGTTATAAGTCCGGACATGGATTAAATAACCGTCTGCTACGCACGCTTTTAAATGATAGTGCTGCTTGGGAAGCCGTCGTGTTTGAAAAGCCCGATGACGTGCCAATATCTTATGTGCGTTCCCCGGTCTTGGCCGCAGCTAGTTGAACTCGCACTGTCCATGTCAATAATTGTGGGCGCGCAATCTGCGCCTCCTTCAAGTGCTCTGCTAATGCAAACTTGAGCCGCGCTGCCCATGCGGGTGTGGTGGTAAAAACCGTTAGGCTGGTATTTTTTTCTACGCTGTGGGTAATCTGAGCGTGCAGTTCTGGAGCTAAGTGAGACTTAAAGAATACAAACCAGAAGTCCTGTTGCTTAATATAGGTATCAATACCCCGCTGCGTAAACCTTGAGCGTGTCATTAAGTCATTGATCTTATTAGGACCACTACTCGGTTTGGCGGGTACTTGCAGACTTTTTGTGTGTCTTGGGTTGTTTCTGGGTGGTGATTTGGGCATAGTTTGTTCTTAGATTAGATTCCCTAGTCTTTTACTTGCAGATATTCTATGTCAACCGCGTTGCTGACTGAGCTTAAGTTCAGTCGAAAACAAGTTGGGTCTTCTATAGTGCTCTTCGTTTATCGGGTGCATTAATGAGGCATGTGTTATTCCTGCGAAGCGATTTAGGCTCAAGGCATAGCATTGAGTTTTCTGGTCGCTTTACTATTTATCTTGCTAGTTTTGTCTTACTCGTGATGCTTGGTGCAGCCTTCTTTACCGGATTAAATTTAGGCTACAATTCTAGAGGCAGCCCCCCTGCAAACTGGTCGCAGTTAGCTCAAAGACAGGCAGCAGAAATTGAAGCTATGCGGGCGCGCTTGCAAGAGCGGGTGATGGTCATTGCAACTCGTATTGGACAAGTGAATGCCCATGTCATTCGCTTAGATGCGCTTGGCAAACGTTTGGCTGATATGGCAAATATCGATTCACGCGAATTCGACTTTGGTCGGGCCCCTGCCATCGGCGGCCCTGAAGGAAAGGGACTGACCGCTCAGATACCCGATTTGAATGCTTTACTAGATCAACTTGAGTTCCGAATATCACAGCGCGATGCGCAACTCGGTGTCCTTGAGAGTATTATTTTTCATCGTCAATTACGCGAGCAAATAGTGCCTGATGGTCGTCCGGTGCGTCGTGGCTTCATCTCTTCTTATTTTGGCGGGCGCCAAGATCCCTTTGATGGTCGTGATGCTTTTCATACAGGTTTAGATTTTGCTGGTAGCAGCGGTGATGAGGTTATCTCAGTTGCTGCTGGGGTCGTCACCTATGCCGCGCCGCGAAACGGTTATGGACAAGTTGTTGACGTTACCCATGGCGATGGATATGTGACCCGCTATGCCCATAATGAACGCATATTGGTTAAGTTGGGTGACGCAGTTGTCCGTGGCCAGGCGCTGGCGCTGATGGGTTCGACTGGTCGCTCGACGGGTCCTCATGTTCATTTTGAAGTACTCCGTAATGGCCGCGCCGTGAATCCGCTCACCTATATTGGCGGTTAATACTCTCTATTCTCTCAGCGCGATTTCCCGTTCGAGTGCTCTATCCGTAGAATAGTCGCCCCGGCACACGCGGTATTGCGTCAGCCTATGAGGTTATAAACGAGTGCTAAATATTCTAAGGCGCATTTTCGGTAGTCGGAACGATCGGCTCGTTAAAGCTCTCGGTCCAGATGTGAGCAAAGCTGCTAGTTTTGAACCTCCACTAGAGCGGCTCGACGATGCACAGTTGCAAGCTAAAACCGATGAATTTAGAAGGCGGCTCGCTCAAGGGGAAACCTTAAATCAACTGCTTCCAGAGGCCTTTGCGGTCGTCCGCGAAGCTTCTCGCCGTACCCTGCACATGCGTCATTTTGATGTGCAACTTATCGGTGGGATAGCTTTGCACCAAGGCAAAATTGCTGAAATGCGTACTGGTGAAGGCAAAACTCTCGTAGCTACTTTACCTGCATATTTGAATGCTATTGGTGGTCAAGGCGTTCACATAGTAACTGTCAATGAATATCTTGCTCAGCGTGATTCGGATTGGATGGGGCCTGTTTTTAAATTTTTAGGTTTGAGTGTTGGTGTTATTCGTAATTCGCAGAGTTCAGTTGAAAAGCGTGCAGCCTATGCTTGCGATATCACCTACGGCACAAATAACGAATTTGGCTTCGATTATTTACGCGATAACCTTGCCTTTCAGTTGCAAGAGCGCGTGCAGCGCGGACTCTCTTTCGCAGTTGTAGATGAAGTTGATTCAATTCTAATTGATGAGGCACGCACCCCACTAATTATTTCCGGTCCTGCTGAAGAAACCATCGAAATTTACGCTGCCATTAATGATCTGATACCACGTCTAAAGCGTCAAAAAGAAACCGATGGCAAGGGGGATTTTTGGGTTGATGAGAAACAGCGGCAAGTTCATTTAAGTGAAGAAGGGCATGAGCATGTTGAGCAGCTGATGATTGAGTCTACCTTGCTAAGTGAAGGTCAGAGTCTTTACGACCCTGGTAATATTCGTCTTATGCATCATTTAAATGCTGCTTTGCGCGCGCATGTTATTTATAAGCGTGATGTTGAGTACATTGTGCGTGGTGGTGAAGTAATTATTGTTGATGAGTTCACGGGCCGTACCATGCCAGGTAGACGTTGGTCCGAGGGCTTACATCAAGCCGTTGAAGCTAAAGAGAGAGTCCAAGTTCGTGAGGAAAATCAGACTATAGCTTCGATTACCTTTCAAAACTTTTTTCGGTTGTATAAAAAATTATCCGGCATGACTGGTACAGCAGATACTGAAGCACCAGAATTTATGCAGATTTATGGGCTAGAGGTGATGGTTATACCCACCCACCGCCCAATGGTTCGCGGAGATTTAGCTGATCTTGTATATCTGACTCAAAGTGATAAATTTCAGGCAATCGTTGCTGATATTCGTGATTGCGCTACACGCGCGCAACCGGTATTAGTGGGCACAACATCAATCGAAACCTCAGAACTTATTTCAGAGGTTTTGACTAAAGAGGGTATTGAGCATCGTGTCCTGAATGCCAAGCAGCATGATAAAGAGGCTCAAGTCGTGGCTCAAGCTGGTGTTCCTGCTGCGGTAACTATTGCTACCAATATGGCTGGTAGGGGTACCGATATTGTTCTTGGTGGCAGCTTTGAGGCAGAGTTGTATGCTTTAGAAGTGCAAAATGATATTGATCTATCAAGCACAAACGCTGAAGGAAAAAGCAGGGTTAGTGACAAGCAGCGTGCAACATTACTCGCTCAGTGGCAAATACGCCATGATCAAGTTTTGGCTGCAGGCGGGTTGCATATTATTGGGACCGAACGACATGAATCACGCCGTATCGATAACCAATTGCGTGGTCGATCAGGTCGTCAAGGCGACCCTGGTTCTTCACGTTTCTATCTCTCTATGGAAGACAACTTGATGCGAATCTTTGGTGATCCAAATTTTACCAAGCGACTGCTGACTGCCGCAGGCATGAAAGAGGGTGAAGTTATTGAGAGTCGTATGCTCTCGAAGCGTATTGAAACTGCGCAGAGAAAGGTTGAATCTCATAACTTTGATATACGTAAACAGTTGCTCTTGTTTGATGATGTTGCCAATGACCAACGTAAAGTAATCTACCAGCAGCGTACAGAAATAATGGGAGCTCAGGATCTATCCTCGGCCATTCGTGGAATTCAATCTGATGTTCTTGTCAAAGTACTTGATGATTGTTTGCCACGAAATGTGCCGCATGAAGATTGGGATCTTGAGGCCATGCGCGAGACTATAGCTAAAGATTTTAATGCATTGATTGAGCCTCGCAAGTGGTTGGAAGCTGAGCCAGAGATGGATGAGGAAGTCTTGCGGCAAAGAATCGCAGAGTCTGTCGCGAAGTCTTATGACATAAAGTCAGTTCGTTATGGGCTTGAGCTTATGCAGCACCTTGAGAAGGATATTATGTTGCGTACGCTTGATCAGCATTGGCGAGAGCACCTAGCAGCAATGGATTACTTACGCCAAGGTATTCATCTTCGTAGCTATGCGCAGAAAGATTATCGTTATGAATATAAGCGAGAGGCTTACGAGCTATTTAGTCAGATGTTGGATCGCGTCAAGTTTGATACGGCTTCAGTTTTAACTCGCGTTGAGGTAAGAAATGAAGCTGAGCTGCAGCGCGAAGAAGAATCTCGTCAGCGTCGTTTAATGCAAGCTCTGCAAGTACAGCATGTAAAAGCAGAGTCTGCGCTTGTGCGAGAACAATTAGGCTTAGCCGAATCCTTGCCAAGATTGGCCCAGGCTGGGACATTCACTCGAAGCGATCGTAAGGTGGGACGTAATGAGGTTTGTCATTGCGGGTCAGGGAAAAAATACAAGCACTGTCATGGTGCCCTTGAGGATTAGATTGGTAGACATAGTACAAGTGGCTGCTGGCGCTCTTTTTGATTTAACTGGTCGGGTGCTAATCGCGCAGCGAATACCAGGCAAGCATTTGGCCGGTCGTTGGGAGTTTCCTGGTGGTAAAATTGCGACTGGAGAGTCTGCGACACAAGCACTCATGCGCGAGTTGCAAGAAGAGCTCGGGGTTGTGGTACACGATCCTCTGTGCTTTAAGACCTTACGTCATCAGTATTCCGATCGCTGCATTGAATTAACACTGTTCATAGTAGAGAGATTTGAGGGTGTACCGCAGGGTTTAGACGGGCAAGCATTGAAGTGGGTCCGCTTGGAGGTCCTTCATAAAGCAGATATTTTGGAAGCTGATCGGCCGTTCATTAAGTCTTTGCAACAGCGCGCTGCTTTGGCAATATAGTTATATAAACGGAGTTGTATTATGGGCAAAGCATTAGATGGCGCTACACCGATTGGATACTCTGAGCGACTCGCGGTACGTAATCCACGCACCGGTGAGGTTGATTATCATTTCACTGCCCCTAGCGCTGCAGAAGTCTTGAGCAAAGCTCAGCAGTTGCGCAATGCGCAGCAGATCTGGCGTGATACATCACTTGAGCATCGCATTGATGTAATGCGTCGGTGGCGCGTTGAATGGATAGCACGTCAGGAGCAAATTACAAATGCTTTAGCCTCAGATACTGGCCGTTATTTGATCTCTATGGGTGAAGTGCAATCTGTAGTGGGCATGATCGATCGATGGTGTACCCAGACTACAGGCCTGGCCCTTGAGCAGGAAACACGGTCAATCGTTCATCCGACTATTAGTTATCAATCACAGCAAGTACCTTATTCACTGGTCGGTGTCATTAGCCCTTGGAATTTTCCCGTATCATTGTGTTTCATTGATGCCATACCAGCGTTGTTGGCGGGTTGTGCGGTGTATGTCAAACCTAGTGAGATTACGCCCCGTTTCGTCGTGCCAGCGATGCAGTCTATTCTGGCTGTACCGGAACTTGCTGCTGTTTTTCAGTTACAAGCCGGTGCTCGAGCAACAGGTGAGGCGCTGATTAGCGCAGCAGATGTAATTTGTTTTACTGGTAGCGTTGCAACTGGGCGTCTTGTTGCGGAAAATGCAGCACGCCAATTCATTCCAGCGTTCCTAGAACTCGGGGGCAATGACCCTCTTATTGTCGCACCAAGTGCTGATCTTGAGCATGCTACCGATGTTGCTCTGCGAGCAACTTGTTTGGCCACAGGCCAAGCCTGTCAGAGTATAGAGCGTGTGTATGTGCACCGCAGTCAGTTCGATGCCTTTGTAACTACTCTAGTGACTAAATCTCTTCAGGTAGAGCCAAACTGGCCGGATATTCATAGCGGGACTATTGGCCCGTTTATTTTTGGTAAGCAGGCAGATTTAGTGGTAGGTCAATTAGCGGATGCACGATCAAAAGGAGCGCAAGTGCTTTGTGGTGGCGAGCTTGAAAGCCATGGAGGGAAATGGTTACGTCCGACTGTTCTGGTAAACGTAGATCACAGTATGAAGATTATGAGTGATGAAACTTTCGGACCGGTGATACCAGTCATGGCTTATGACACTATAGAGGAAGCAATCAGGTGGGCCAATCAGGGGATGTATGGTCTTTCAGCTGCAGTTATTGCGAAAACGTTAGAGGAGGCTGAGATTATCGGCAGACAAATTGATGCTGGTGGTATTAGTTTAAACGATGGGTCTCTGACTGCCATGTGTCACGAGTTTGAAAAGAATTCATTCAAACTCTCGGGTATGGGTGGGTCTCGTATGGGCCCTGCGGGTTACACGCGGTTCTTCCGTAAGAAAGTTTTGATTCGCCAGCACGGCGCACCGGCCACAATATCTAGTATTTCGGAATCAAATTTTCCGCGACATTGATTTAGATGCTTTATAATAAATTTTCAAATTAACGGATAGTTAGAGATGAATATGCAGGAACAAAACCTTCCAGAAATTAAATTTAATACTCAAGCGCTGTATCGAGAAGAGGTCTTTACGGATCGCCGTGCTGGCACTTTACGCCGCATGATTCC
>SHZO01000035.1 GCA_009692285.1 Gammaproteobacteria bacterium
CCAGAACTTCTGTTCTGCAAACTTTGCTGAAGCCGTTAGTTTTCTTTGATCAAGAAATTTCATGATCATTACGTACCAAGAGAAAAAAGACATCAACGCAAGCATGATAAGCGTGCCTCGTGCAACAAAATCTCCTTGGGCCCATAGTGCATCTAGGCCGTAAGGGTTATCAACAACGGTTGTAGCTTGATTTTCCATGATTTCCTCTGCTGTAGAACGTAAGCGGTATTTGGCCGCTGCTATTGAACTTGGTTAGATTAGTTAATTAGTTAGTTTAAAGCGAACATTAAAGGCTGTGCAAATTTGTGCTGCAACTCCGTCCTCACTGCCTGGGATCCAGCGTGAACGCTTAGCCCACTTTATAGCAGCCTCATCGAGTGAGGTGTTGCCAGAACTTTTTTGTACGCCAGGCTCTCCGGTCGTCTTACCGTCAGCACCAACACAGGCGCTAACGGTAGTGACTCCTTCAATTTCAGAGCGGCGCGCAGAGGGGGGGTAAAAATCATCAGTTGGTGGTGATCGCCTGACATCAAGTCTAGGAGCAACCCGAGTTGCTTGCCGCGGAGGCGGTGTAGGAACAGCGCGAGTAGTAACATCAGATATAGCGGTAGTGTTAGTTTCCATCGGAACATTAATAGTAATGTCAGGTGGAGGTACCTGCACAGGAGGTCTCTCTAAGGTGGGCGGAGGCGGCGGAGGCGGCTTGTCCTGTTTCAACTCTTCGATTAGGTCAGTCTCTAAAGGCGCAGCAATGACCTCTATGACTTTTCGAGCGAGTCCATTAACTAAACCATAACCCAACAAAATGTGGAAGAAGAAAATGCTGAGTAGCACAGTTAGACGACGCGAACTATTTTCTTGTACGTAGGCAGCCATATTCTCTCGTGGTCGATAGGATTATTCTTAACTGGAGCGCGAAATTACCCGCCTTTTGTGATCTGCGCAACCCTAAACCTCAATAAGTTTACATAAAGAACTAAGGGATCCTGATAAATATCAGAAACTATTCTGACTTTAACTCCACCCCCAATAGGTTACAACCAAATGCCGTACCTAATAGAGAAAAATTAGTGCCAAAAAGGAATTTCCCATCATTTTGTGATTGCGCCAAGAGATGCACTGCTTACACTCCGCGCATACTTTGCAAGTACGCCAGTATTAGTGTATGGCTTAGGCGCCCGCCAAAGCTTGCGACGAGCGCGGAGCTCAGCTGCTGTCAACTGAACATTAATAGTGCACTTGGTGGCATCAATGGTAATGCGATCCCCATTATGTAGGAGCGCGAGTGGGCCACCCACTGCGGCTTCAGGTGCTATATGCCCAACGACAAAGCCGTGACTGCCTCCAGAGAAGCGACCATCAGTAATCAGTGCTACTGAATTCCCTAACCCAAGCCCCATTATCGCGCTCGTTGGACTGAGCATTTCGCGCATACCAGGCCCCCCGCAAGGACCCTCGTAACGAATTACAACCACATCACCAGCTTTTACTTTGCCAGCAAGAATAGCCGCGGTCGCCCGCTCTTCGCCATTAAATACACGGGCACGTCCAGTAAAGGAAATGCCCTCCTTACCTGAAATCTTAGCAACGGCTCCCTCAGGCGCAAGATTGCCATACAGCACAACCAAGTGACTTTTAGATTTAATTGGGTTATCAAAATTACGTATTATTTCTTGTGCTGCTGGATAGTCCTGAACTGCAGATAAGTTTGTTGCGATACTCTCGCCAGTGACAGTGAGACACTCACCGTGTAATAAACCACGGGCAAGTAAACGACGCATTAGTGGTTGGATGCCACCAATCTCAATAAGTTCAGACATTAAATATTTACCACTTGGTCTTAAATCAGCCAGCACAGGCACTCGCTTACCTATGCGGGAAAAATCATCCAGGCTCAAACGCACACCCGCTTCGTGCGCCATTGCTAGAAGATGTAGCACCGCATTGGTGGAACCGCTGAGCGCTATAGTTACAGTAACAGCATTTTCAAATGCTTTGCGCGTAAGAATCTGTCTGGGTGTAATACCGGATTTAACCAAACGCACTACAGCTTCTCCGGCAAGCCTGCTATCAATTCGCTTATTCTGACCGACGGCTTCTTGCGCCGAACTTCCAGGTAATGACAAACCCAAAGCCTCGATGGCCGAAGCCATTGTGTTTGCGGTATACATTCCACCGCAACTGCCGGGGCCAGGAATAGCAGTGCGCTCTATTTCTAATAACTGAGCATCCGAAACACTCCCTGCGGCATGGCCACCCACGGCCTCAAACACAGCGACGATATCGCGCCGCTCGGCGCCAGGACGAATAGTCCCACCATAAACAAATACTGCGGGCCGGTTTAAACGGGCAATAGCCATCGCGCAACCGGGCATGTTTTTATCACAACCTCCAATTGCAATAATTCCATCGAATCCTTCGGCTCCCACTACTGTTTCAATTGAATCAGCAATAACTTCTCTGGAAACCAAGGAGTAACGCATTCCTGGGGAACCCATAGAAATTCCGTCAGATACAGTAATAGTATTAAACAAGACACCCTTTCCACCGGCTGCATTCGCACCTGAAACTGCATGTTCTGCTAATGCATTAATATGTACGTTACAAGGAGTTAGATTTGCCCATGTTGAGGCCACTCCTATCTGTGGTTTTTTAAAGTCAGCTTCAGTAAAACCTACTGCACGCAACATCGCCCGGGATGGGGCCTGTTTTGCACCATCTACAACCAGACGCGAATATGGCCGCTGGTCTACTACAGGCGGTTTCTTTTTTGACATCACAAAAATCCTAAGTTTTATTTAGTAAAACGTTCACGAATGAGTTGATCTACAAGACGTAAACATTGCGCTTCAGCCCCTATAGGTCGTCCAGGACGCTCACGAGAGTTCCAACCATAGAGATCAAAATGAATCCAGCTGGTCGAATGACTTACAAATCTACGTAAAAATAATGCTCCGTATATGGAGCCTGCAAAAGAGGAACTTGCAACATTATTTAGATCAGCAACTCTGCTTGAAAGATCCTCATCATATGAATCCCAAAGTGGCATAGGCCAAACCGGATCACACACTGCTTCGCCGATCTTATGAACTTGTGTCAATAAGAAATTATCGTTGCTAAATGCAGCAGGTAATTCAGGACCTAAGGCGACTCGTGCAGCACCGGTGAGTGTTGCAAAATCAATTAATAAATCTGGTTTCTCTCGATCTGCTTCCGCTAGAGCATCTGCAAGTACCAAGCGGCCCTCGGCATCCGTATTACCCACCTCAATATTTAACCCCAAACGCGAAGGCAAAACATCGCTAGGCCTGAAGGCATTACCACCAATGCTATTTTCAACAGCAGGTATCAAAACACGTAACCTTATTCCAGCTTGACGCTGCATTAACACTCGCGCCAAGCCTAAAGCTATCGCAGCACCACTCATATCTTTCTTCATCAAAAGCATTGAGTTAGAGTTCTTAAGATCCAAGCCGCCTGTATCAAAGCAAACACCCTTGCCCACCAGAGTTACTTTTGGATGTGTCGGGTCACCCCAACGAATATCAATAAGTCTAGGACTAGATGAGCTGGCGCGTCCAACTGCATGAATTAATGGATAATTTTTGTATAATAGTTTTTCTCCAACTATCTCTGAGAACTGAGCACCAAATTCAGCAGCCAAAGTGTTAGCAGAATCTGCTAACTCAGCGGGCCCTAGGTAATTCATGGGCATATTGATCAAGTCACGAGTGTAAGCGCAACTGACAGCCAAGGCTTGGGTCAGGGATGCCGCACTACCTACTGGACATACTAAGCGAGCCTGCGGAGTTTCAACAGAAAGGGTCAATCCAGTGCGCATTGACGAAAACCTATAACCCCCAATCAGCCATCCTAACAATGCTTGACTTGCCGCCAAAGGAGCTAACTTATCGGCAAAATACCAATCGCCTGGAGGCAATCGTTGACTTAAGCCAGCGACATGCCACAAGTTAACTTTATCGAGATTGGTAATCTGGCCGATACCCAAAACTGCCCCTGCTGCAGTGCATAACTTGGTACCCTCATTGAGGCCATTTTCAGTCAGCGCGGGTAAAACTAATAATTGTTGACGCTCACCTTTAAAGCCATTTTGAAAGAGCCACTGTCCCCAGGCGAGGCCTGGGCCACCTTTCCAATCATTTAGGTCACTTTCACGCAACAACCAAACGGGAAGAGCTGAATTAGAGTCTTCGGGCGCAATAAGTGCGCTTAGCGCTTTGAGGTCTGGCTTAGTGATCATAGAGGGCAATGGTAGCGCGAAAAGAGTCTTTTCCGCGAAGCAATTACATATCTTTACAATTGACAAAACTAGTACAGATATGGTGAGATAAAACTTGTGACTTCCGCACCACCTCCTAGCTTTTTTTTGCCGATTGAGCCTTCGCTAGGACTACTGCTACTTAACAGCAGCCGCTGCGGGTTGCTCGTCGGGGTCTAAACCACCAAGGTCAAGATTCAAGGGCGAGCGGAGATTATTCAAAACCCCGCAACGGCAACTTAGCCGCTGCGGGGTTTTTTTTGTTCCGAAGTAAACTGGGAGACCTGTGATGAAACTGTATGCACAAAAGGACGTCGATAAAAAAATCCTTAAGGCGGCGCGTATTTGCGTACTCGGGTATGGAAGCCAAGGCCGAGCGCATGCTCTTAATCTTAAAGACAGCGGTTTTGACGTTGTCATTGGAGTTCGTAAAGGCGATAGCTGGAAAAAAGCCAAGAAAGACGGGTTATCAGTTGCTTTGCCTACTGAAGCAGTTAAAGAAGCTGACTTAATCTCAATGCTTGCGCCTGATACAGCTCAGAAAGAACTCTATATCGAAGTTATTAAAAATATTAAATTAGGCGCAACATTTCTTTTTGCTCATGGTTTTAATATCCACTTTAAACAAATTCGCCCGCGTAAAGATCTCGACGTTGTACTGATCGCTCCAAAAGGTCCCGGTGATCTAGTTCGCAGACAGTATCAGCAAGGTCGCGGCGTACCTTGCCTCATTGCAGTACACCAAGATGCCTCGAAAAAGGCCTTCCATAAAGCACTTGCTTATGCGCACGGAATTGGCGGCACGCGTGGTGGTGTACTTCAAACTACCTTCGCAGAAGAAACCGAAACAGATCTTTTTGGTGAACAAGCCGTACTATGCGGTGGCGCTACCGAGTTAGTTATTAAAGGTTTTGAAACCTTAGTAGAAGCAGGCTACCAGCCTGAGGTTGCTTACTTTGAGTGCATGCATGAATTGAAGCTGATCGTTGATTTGCTCCATGAAGGTGGAATCTGGAAGATGCATAAATTTATCAGTGATACTGCTAAATATGGCGATCTAACCCGTGGACCACGAGTTGTTAATTCTAAAACAAAGTTAGAAATGCGTAAAATTCTTAAAGAAATTCAACAAGGTAAGTTTGCACGCCAATGGATTCGTGAAAATGCTACGGGTCGTAAGAAATATGAAAAAATGCTTAAAACTGATCTTAACCGTCCCATTGAAAAAGTGGGTTTCGCACTCCGAGCAAGGATGCCATGGCTCGATCAGGGTCGCTAAGAATTAGCGATAAATTTTAGGAGACGCTTCATGACTTCGAATACTAGTCAAGTGTTGATCTTTGACACGACTCTCCGCGACGGAGAACAGGCCCCAGGCTGTAGCATGACTCAGCCCGAGAAACTGCGCGTAGCAAAAGCATTATCAGAACTTGGAGTCGATGTCATTGAAGCAGGTTTCCCTGCAGCCTCTATTGGGGATTTTGAATCTGTGCAAGCCGTGGCACGCGAAGTCCAAGGCCCTATAATTTGCGGGCTCGCTCGTTGTGATCGCTCGGATATAGAAAAAACTGCCAAAGCACTTCAAGATGCTACAAAGTCACGTATACATGTTTTTTTAGCTACAAGCGCTATTCATCGCGAATATAAACTTAATATGGCTAAGGATGAAATAATTCGCAGTGCTGTTCAGGGTGTGAAGATAGCGCGTGAATATTGTGCAGATGTTGAGTTTTCTCCTGAGGATGCATCGCGTACAGAACTAGAATTCTTGGCTCAAGTTGTTGAAGCAGTGATAGATGCTGGGGCTACAACAGTAAATATTCCTGACACGGTCGGATACACCGTACCGCATGAATTTGCTGAGTTATTTAGGTACTTACAGAAGAATGTTTCTAATATTGACCGTGCAAGACTTTCGGTACACTGCCATGACGACCTAGGTATGGCAGTAGCCAATAGCTTAATGGCAGTCGTTGCTGGTGCACGACAAATTGAGTGCACAATAAACGGTATAGGAGAGCGCGCTGGCAACTGTTCCTTAGAGGAAGTTGTTATGGCGATGAAAACTCGCGAAGCTTTTTTTAATGTTCACACTAGCGTTAACTCGCAACGCTTGTATCCCGTTTCACGTTTAGTTTCTAGCATTACAGGCATGCCAATTCCACGCAATAAAGCAATTGTTGGTGAAAATGCATTTGCTCATGAAGCAGGCATTCATCAACATGGCATGCTAAAAAATGCTAGTACCTATGAAATAATGCGTCCACAAGATGTCGGCTTGTTACGTTCAAGCTTGGTGCTCGGAAAACACAGTGGCCGACATGCTTTACGCGATCGTATTCGTGAATTAGGGTTTGAGCTTGAAGATGCCGATTTTGCACGTGTCTTCACTGAATTTAAAGCGCTAGCAGATAAGAAAAAAGAACTATTTGATGGAGATTTAGAAGCCCTAGTGTTGCGGACTGATAATGACAGTCCTGGCCCTTGGAGCTTAATTAATTTGCATACTGAATCAAGCAAAGGCAGCGCTAAAGCAACAGTAACTTTAGCTAATATAGATGGTAGCACTATCGAGCGCAGCGCTTCAGGCGATGGTCCAGTCGATGCTGCATTTAAAGCGATTGAATTAGTCACTGGAATTCATCCTGTACTTCAAAAATTTGAGTTACGAAGTCTCTCTGAAGGTGAGGATGCACAAGGTGAAGCAGTTGTGTACGTGAACTTCAACTCACGAAGTTACCGTGGGGCAAGTGTCAGCACTGACATTATCGAGTCGGCAAGCCTAGCGTTTCTTGAAGTCATAAATCGTATCGAAATTTCACAAAAGGCCCAATCGGGTAATTGAAGGACTAGATTATGCTCAAACCTGAAACGATGTTTGAAAAAGTCTGGGCAGCTCACCAAGTGGTTCCTGAAACTGCAGACACACCTGCAATAATCTTTATCGATTTACATCTCACACATGAAGTAACTTCACCTCAAGCCTACTCAGTTTTACGAGAGCGCGGTTTGAAGCTTCGCCGTCCTGATCTAACTATAGCGACTATGGACCACGCCACTCCGACACGTACTTCACAAGTGTTTGGAGGCGCACCTATCACAATAGACTCAGCAGCTAATCAAATTAGACAGCTTGAAAAAAATTGCGCTGAGTTTGGCGTAGAACTTCTAGGACTACAAGATGCTCGCCGTGGAATTGTACATATTATTGGCCCTGAATTGGGTATCACACAACCAGGTAAAACTATTGTTTGTGGTGATAGCCATACCTCAACGCACGGTGCTTTTGGTGCTCTAGCTTTTGGCATTGGGACTACTGAAGTCGGGCATGTGATGGCCACTCAATGTTTATTGCAAAATAAAGCTAAAACTTTAGCTATCGAAGTCAAAGGCAAGTTAAATATTGGAGTTACACCAAAAGATCTAATACTCGCAATAATTGGTCAGCTAGGTGTATCAGGAGGTACGGGCTATGTCATTGAATACCGTGGCGAAGCAATACGTGCTATGACAATGGAACAACGCATGACGATCTGCAACATGTCAATTGAAGCAGGTGCACGTGCAGGTATGATTGCTCCAGATGACACAACTTTTACCTACTTGAGAGGTCGGCCACGCGCGCCTAAAGGCGCAAATTGGGACGCTGCAGTTAAATATTGGCGTACACTGCCCACAGATTCAGGTGCAATCTTTGATAAAACTATTGAAATTGATGCAACTTCACTGGTGCCAATGATTACCTATGGAACTAATCCAGGTATGGTAGTTCCTATTAATGGTAATATCCCTGACCACAGTGGCGATCCAGTTTTTGATGCTGCGATGCAATATATGGGTCTTACACCCGGCCAAGCTATAAAAAATACGTTAATTAATGTAGTTTTCATTGGTAGTTGTACTAATGGGCGATTAAGTGATTTGCGTGCCGCAGCCAACGTCCTTAAAGGACACCAAGTTGCTAAGGGCGTCACACTGCTAGTCGTTCCAGGATCACAAGAGGTCAAACGCGAAGCTGAAACAGAAGGCCTAGATCAAATTTTTATTGCAGCTGGAGCAGACTGGCGTGAGTCAGGTTGTTCGATGTGTCTAGGTATGAATGGTGATACTGTCGCCAAGGGCCAATATTCCGTCAGTACTAGTAACCGTAATTTTGAAGGCAGGCAAGGCGTCGGTGCTCGTACCCTACTGGCAAGCCCTGAAACGGCAGCTGCTTCAGCCATCCGTGGCTGCGTGACTGACCCACGTGAATTCTTTTAATAGAGAGCACTCATGAAACCTATTAAAATTTTCACCTCTAGAACCGTTGTGATGGCTTCAACAAATATTGATACGGACCAAATTATTCCAGGACGATTTTTAACTACCACAACGAAAGAAGGGCTCGGAAAACAACTATTTTCTGACTGGCGTTATAACGCTAGTGGCGAGTTAAACGCTGACTTCATACTCAACCAACCCGGTAGCCAAGGGTGTAGAATTTTGGTTGCAGGACATAACTTAGGTTGTGGGTCCTCACGTGAACACGCACCCTGGGCATTACTGGATTATGGATTTTTAGCTGTCATTAGCACTCAAATAGCTGATATTTTTCGAAATAACTCACTGAAGAATGGACTATTACCGATAGTGGTCGATATAAAAACTCATCAATGGCTTATTGCAAACCCCGGTGCTGAGATTGAAGTTGACCTTTGTTCAAGTAGCTTAAAACTACCTACCGGAATTAGCGTTCAATTCCCCATTGACTCATTCCCTCGCTATTGTCTGCTGAATGGTGTCGATGAGTTAGGTTTCCTATTATCCAAAAACCCAGCTATTAGTAAATTTGAAGAGCAATCTAATATTCCGCTACACAATACATGAAAGCCAATATTGCTGTACTTCCAGGCGATGGAATTGGCCCAGAGGTAGTAGCACAAGCGATCCGAGTTCTAAACTTAATTTCGCAACGATACAGTCATCAATTTGAATTGATATGCTTTCCATTCGGAGGCGTCGCAATTGATGAATTTGGTGCAGGTTTACCCGATCATACCCTCCGAGGATGCTTGAATGCTCAGGGCGTTTTACTTGGAGCGATTGGTGGCCCAAAGTGGGGACTTAACGCAAAATTGAGGCCTGAAAATGCTTTGCTTCGCTTGCGTGGAGAACTTGGCGTATATGCCAACCTACGCCCTATTAAAGTTATCCCTGCATTGCGGGATGCTTGTATCTTTAAACCAGAGATAATTGATGGTGTAGATATGCTCTTCGTGCGTGAACTCACAGGGGGTATTTACTTTGGACATAAATCTCGAGTGTCGGATCGCGCGACTGATGAATGCACTTATACAGTTTCAGAAGTTGAACGAATTACTCGAATAGCTGGAACACTTGCACAGAAGCGGCGCCATAAAATTACCCAAGTAGATAAATCAAATGTACTTGAGACATCTCGTCTATGGCGAGAAGTAAGCGATCGAGTAATTCGGGAGGAATTTTCAGATTGTAGCATCGAACATATGCTTGTCGATTCTGCGGCTATGCATCTAATTAGTCGACCTCGCGACTTCGATGTAGTCCTTACTGAAAATCTTTTTGGTGATATTTTAACTGATGAAGCAGCAATGCTTGCTGGCTCCCTTGGAGTTCTTCCATCGGCTGCAATTGGCTCTTCTAAACGCGGCTTATATGAACCTATTCATGGATCTGCTCCCGATATAGCTGGACGCGGAATTGCAAACCCCTGTGGCACTATATTGAGTGCAGCTTTGTTACTTCGATATTCCTTAAATTTGGAAAATGAGGCACAGGCGATTGAATTTGCCGTCAATGCCGCATTAAGCGCTGGTGCACGCACTGCAGATTTGGCTACTGCTGGTATTAAACCAATTTCTACTCAAGCTATGGGTGATGCAATTTTAGATATGTTAAGTAGTGTTTAGATAATTGCCTTAAAGCCAACAGTAAGATCTGTTTTTAAGTCTTGTAATTCTTCAATGCCTACAGAAAGCCTCAGTAAGCCGTCGGTAAGTCCAGCGGCGGCACGTGCTTCTGGGGACATAGCTGCATGCGTCATGGTGGCTGGATGAGCTACTAAACTCTCAACGCCCCCAAGTGACTCGGCAAGTGAAAATAATTTCAAGGCTGAAACAAACTGCTGGACAGCAAGGGTTCCACCGCGCAACTCAAAATAGATCATCCCACCAAAACCCTTTTGCTGACGCTTTGCAAGTTCATGTTGTGGATGAGTAATTAAGCCTGGGTAGAAAACTTTTTGCACAGCTTTCTGGGATACCAACCAACAAGCCAAAGAGTTAGCGTTTTTTTCATGAGCTAACATGCGTAATTTTAAAGTTCGTAAACCACGTAATATTAAAAAACTATCAAAAGGTGCTCCTGTAAGCCCCAAGGAATTAGCCCACCAGATCAACTGCTGTGCATCTTCACTTTTTGAGGCAACTACTACCCCACCCACGACATCACTATGGCCATTTAAGTATTTAGTCGTTGAGTGCACAACAAAATCTGCTCCCAGTGTTAATGGTTGCTGGAATAATGGTGACAAAAAAGTATTATCTACCATTACCCGCGCGCCTATTTTGTGTGCGGCTGCAGAAACTGCTTTAATATCTGTAACACGCAGCAAAGGATTGCTAGGAGTTTCAATTAAAACTAAATCTGCTGCACTTGCAAAAGCTAAAGCCATTGATGCAGCTGATCCAAAATCAATAAACTCAACACGAAAATCGCCCCGCTGGTGCCAAGCAGTAAAGAGCCTGAAAGTACCACCGTAGCAATCATGAGGAACAATGATTCGCCCACCCCTTGGAACAAGTTGACCAACCAAGGCGATTGCGGACATGCCCGAACTAGTTATAACAGCACCAAAGCCTTCTTCGATATCAACGATAGCTTCAGCTAATAAATCTCGTGTCGGGTTAGAAGAGCGTGAGTAATCATATTTTCCTTTTTGACCAAATTCAGTAAATGCGAAGGTAGAACTAAGATGAATCGGAGGTACAACGGCCCCAGTAATAGCGTCAGATTCGAGTCCGGCACGAACCATACGAGTAGCAGGATCTAGGGGATTAACCATGATTATTTATTCTCCTAACAAGCTATCTAAATAAGGCTTAAGTGCGCGCGCTTCTTTTAAAAAAGCATCGTGCCCGTAGTGTGACGATATTTCATATAATGTAGCCTGAGGTAAGCGCTTAACCATGGCGCGCATATCTTCGATCGGGACCAGCTGATCTTGATGAACAGCGATAGCAGTAACCGGAACACTTACATTAGCTGCATCAATACAATGCAGATCAATACTTTCAGACAGACATAAGAAACCATCTGGCTTGTAGCGAGCTGCATAGTCTTTACCACGCGCGAGCAGATACTCTTCAATTGGGAATACAAACTTTCCAGCATTTTGACGTGGAAGTCCTCTAAAACGCTCTGAAAATTCTTCTCTACTTCGATAAGTAGCCATAGCAAGTGCACGAGCTAGCTGAAGACCCTGCTCTCCTTGGCCTTGGGCTAATGCATATTCAACTGTGCGACGTTGGACACAACGCCATGCAGTGGAGAGAGGATCTGTACGATCCGCTGCACTCATTATAAATAAATGTGAAACTCGATTTGGATGACGCTCACCAAAAGCCAAAGCAACCATACCGCCATAAGAAGGTCCAATAACTGAATTTAAGCGTTGAATTTCAAGATGATCTAACAACAGGCATAGTAACTCCGCTTGATCGTAGCTTGAGATGCTAGGAAAGGCGTCTCCACGAGGGCCCGTTGTCTCTCCACTACCCCCAAGATAATCAAAAGATAAAACCTGATATCGATCGATAGGAAATGACAGACCGATACCAGCGAAATCACGCCACCAGCCTTGGGTGGGAGCATCTAAAGAGTAGACAAGTCGATGAGCCGAAATACCACCGAGTACTGCAATAACTGGTGAATTAATTGGGCCAGACATGCGCCATGCGACTTGCAAATTATCTATGCTTTTGCCGTGATAAAGGGAGAAAGGATTTGAGATGCTTAATATCCCTTCATTTACGACGATAGTAGAATAATTGACGGAATTAATTTGATCAGCCATATGCCCAGTCTCGTGATTGGCTCAACTATGCCCACTCACCTGAACTCCACGGAGCGCCCACTGATCGCGGGATGCTTAGCCCATCACAACCCTGACTGCTGTTGTGCTGCAAAACTGCTCATCTAACGTCGGATTAAATCCGACGGTAGGAGTTAGCACCTTTCCGGAGTGGTTAATTCAGACGGTTGCCCCAGCGTCAAAGGGCCTATCCCTCGGCTAGTCTCGATGAGTTTATCTATTTTATTCGCCAAAGTGACCAGTAGTCAACCCTTTGAGACTTGCATTATGAACCCATCTTGTATTAATGTAATAGCGTATTATTACAGTGGATCATTTATGAAGCAGCACAATACATTATCTACCCGCCAAGAGGCTCGAGCAGAACGCAACCTTTACCAGGCCATACTGACGATTAAAACTGTAGAAGAGTGCCGCTCATTATTTAGAGACCTTTGTACACCCGCTGAACTTGAAGCAATGTCAGATCGATGGGCTGTAGTTGAATGGCTTTCTCATAGCACGCCTTATCGAGAAATCAACAAACAAACTGGTGTTAGTGTCACAACAATTGGCCGAGTTGCACGATGCTTAGATGATGGACAAGGTGGTTATAAATTAGCCGTCTCACGTTTGGAAGCGCTACGACCTGCGCGTTAGATAAAGACCTTAAGTTAAATCGGATAAATATATGCGCCTTAAAATTGCAATGCAAAAATCTGGTCGATTAACCTCACACTCGACAGATTTACTTATTCGCTGTGGTTTGAAATTCTCACACTACAAAGATCAGCTAGTTGCAATCGGCGAAAATATGCCATTTGATTTGTTATTCGTACGTGACGATGACATTCCAGATTTAGTTGAAGAAGACGTTTGCGATTTAGGCATGGTGGGCCTAAACGTTCTTGAAGAAAAAAGACTTTCAATCGCTGCCCGCGGTCAAGAGGCGAGATTTGAAATTCTACGGACTTTAGACTTTGGTCTTTGTAGATTAAGCATTGCCGTCCCTGAAGAGAACTCTTACGCTGGACCTAACTCTCTGAAGGGTATGCGTATAGCGACTACTTACCCTTACCTATTGGGTGAATATCTTAAGAAGCATGAAATTGAGGCAACCATTGTTACCTTATCTGGGGCTGTAGAGATTGCTCCTCGCTTGGGTCGAGCGGATGCTATTTGTGATTTAGTCTCTACCGGCTCAACACTCGCCGCCAATCGTTTACGTGAAGTTGAAACTTTGTTACAGAGTAGTGTCGTACTTATACGTGCTCCTGCACTAACAGAACCTAAGAGCGATTGGGTCGAACGCTTACTAATGCGTATTGATGGCGTCCAGCAAGTTCGTGAAAGCAAATACATAATGCTGCATGCCCCACGCTCTGCTCTACCAGCCATACGTAAATTACTTCCTGGGAGTGAATGCCCCACCATCATTCCGTTAGAGGGCCATCCAGATAAGGTGGCTGTACACGCAGTATGCCGCGAAAATGTTTTTTGGGAAACATTAGAAAGTTTAAAACTTGCCGGAGCAAGTTCACTATTAGTATTACCAGTTGAAAAAATGCTCGCATGATGTTACCAATTGTTAATTATGGGGAATGTTCGCATGAAATAGCTCTAGCACGACCAGAGTTTAGCCAGCGCGACGAGATCAGAGCATCTGTATGCAAAATTATCACAGAAGTAAGGCTGAACGGTGACGCAGCACTCCTGGAGTATGCAAAAAAATTTGATGGTGCCGCTCCTATGTCTTTGCGCATTTCGGCTGAAAGTGTAGATATTGCATTTAACAGTCTAGAGCCATTAACTTTAATGGCTTTAAGAACAGCCATTAATAACGTGCGTTTGTTTCATGCTGCGCAATTTCCAGAAGATCTTTCTATAGAAACTAGTCCAGGAGTGCTTTGTGAACGTATTACTCGACCCATTGATGCAGTAGGAATCTACGTACCCTCTGGTAGCGCACCCCTACCCTCCGCTCTAATTATGTCAGCCATACCTGCACAGTTAGCAGGTTGCAAACGAAGAGTGCTTTGTACTCCTGCCAATAATCAAGGTGAAGTATCAGCCTGCATCTTAGCTGCAGCTCGGCTCTGCGAAATCGACGAGATCTATGCTGTTGGTGGTGCTCATGCTATCGCTGCATTAGCTTATGGCACTCAAACTATTCAGAAAGTAGATAAAATATTCGGGCCAGGCTCAGTTTGGGTCACAATAGCAAAGCAAATCGTTGCTGAAGATAGCTACGGCGCAGCACTCGATTTACCAGCAGGCCCTTCGGAGGTTATGGTAATTGCCGATGCTAATGCGGAAGTAAGTTTTGTGGCAGCAGATTTACTTGCTCAAGCCGAACATGACCCGTTATCACAAGCCATCTTAGTTACACCTTCGAGAATATTAGCAGAGGCTGTACGTACGGCGGTCTTACGTCAA
>SHZO01000036.1 GCA_009692285.1 Gammaproteobacteria bacterium
AAATTTTGAGTAGGGGTCTTGGTATAAACCTAACTCCTCGCCCAAGCTCTCTGAGTAGAGAGCCCAGCCCTCAACATACGCGGTATAGCTTGCGTTGCGCCTAAAATCCGGCATTGTGGCTTGTTCCATGGCTAGCGCAATTTGCAGGTGATGTCCTGGCACCGCTTCATGTGCAGAAAGCACCTCCATTTCCCATTTAGGGCGTACTGCAGGACGATACAGATTTACGTAGTAATAACCGGGACGCGAGCCGTCAGTGGCTGGTGGCTGGTAGTACGCCGTGGTGGTATTAGGTGCGCTAGTGCTCGGAATAGCTCGCACGCCATAGGGAGTACGAGGCAAATTACCAAAGAGACGCACCAAGTTAGGATCGATTCGTTTGGCGATGACCTGGTATCCGGCGAATAGCTCTTCAGGCGTGTTGTAATAGAACTTAGGATCAGTGCGTAAGTAAGTGAAAAACTCTGTCAAGCTGCCTTTAAAGTCGACTTGATCTTTGATTGCCAGCATTTGACTGCGAATCAGTGCCACTTCGTCCAATCCAATTTGATGAATCTGATCAGCCGTAAGAGCGCGACTGGTAGTGTGATATGCAATGCGCTCGCGATAAAAAGCTGCGCCTTGGGGCGTGTCTATAATACCAACCGAGGTACGCGTTGCAGGCAGATACTGCTGCGTGAATGCTTTGTTCAATCGTTGGTATGCGGGAATGACACTGTGCATAATGGCATCCTTACCCGCAGCGCCAAGGCGGACGCGTTCCGCTTCACTAATAGAAGTTGGCATGTGTTCAAAGGGCCCATAGAACGGACTCTTATCTGCAGTAGCTACTATTTGCATGGCCAACTGTAAGGGTAGACGTTCCATGATGGCCCTTGGTTGAGTGCGTTTTTCACGTCCGGCAAGGTCTAATAGCGTGATGTGTTGATCAATCAAAGTGCTGAGCGTTTCTAGGCGTTTGATCCAATCTTCGTAATCTTTAACACTTTGAAAAGGTAGTACCTCGGCAAGCTCGGAGAGTGTTTGAATGCCTCCTTGATGATTTATTTGATAGAGATAGGGCTTAAAGGGCCACACCGCTAATCTTTGTTCGTATTCGCGAGCAAATAAATCATAGTCTAATTGTTCGCCGGGTTCGAGGGTTTCACGTGAAATTGCGCGTAATCTGGCAAGCGTGTCGATATCGTGTTGATGACGCAGTTCTAGGGCATTTATGGACATGTCGGTCCAACGATCGTTGAAACGTGTGTCGCCGATATAGCTTGCCCCAAGAGGATCAGCTTGTAGTTCTTCCTCCCAGACTTGATCAAAGAGTTTGCGTAGCGTTGTGGGTTGTACGGAAGAAGCAGCCTCTATCGGGGGGCTAAAGATGGCCAGTAGTGCTGCCAAGACAGCAGTTGGGTTGCGAGGCATGTAACAAACTCCCTCAGTTAAGTTCAAGAGGACGGCATTTCAATGGGCGCAGTTTAAGGCCAAGCAGGGTGTAGTTGAGACTGGTATCATAAGAAGGTTCGTGTAATCAGACCTTGCCGGAGAGATCCAGGACCTTTTTCTTAAGGGGTGTCCGGACGCCGAAGGCGCAAGTTCCGCCCGGAAACGCTCAGGCAAAAGAACGGCAGGTTGTAGACGAATTCTGGAGAGTGGTGCCGCAACCGATTAGGGTTGTGCACCCACCGAAGGGGAGTGGCGTGACGCCAATTGCGTTGCGCCCGATCTCTCAGGTCAATGGACAGAGGGGCGACAGAGGCTTTGTGCTTCTGTCGTTTTATGTTCTTCGGGCCTTGCGGATGGTCTGGCTGGCTCTTCATCTGGGACCTTAAACTTCATGGCGCGTTGTACTCCTCTGCATGATTTGCATGCCGCTTTAGGCGCTCGAATGGTTGATTTTGGCGGCTGGGATATGCCGGTTCATTACGGATCACAAATTGAAGAACACCATCGTGTCCGTAATGATGCTGGTGTTTTTGATGTCTCTCATATGTGCGTGTTAGATTTGCGGGGTGCTGGGGTGCGCCCTTTTTTGTCACGTCTTATTTCTAACGACGTCGCTAAGTTACGACTCTCTGGTAAAGCACTGTATAGCTGTATGCTTAATGAAGCTGGTGGTGTTCTGGATGATTTAATTATTTATTTCATGACGGAGCAATGGTTTCGCGTGGTTGTGAATGCCGGTACGCGTGACAAAGATATCGCTTGGATGCGTGCCCAAGCAGCAGTGTGGCATAGCGATATTGAAATTATTGAGCGCAGTGATCTGGCAATGCTCGCTGTGCAGGGACCTAAAGCGCGGCAAATCGCATCTGATTTGTTACCCAGTCATTTAAGAGCTGCAGTTTTGTTACTCGAGCCGTTCTTTGGTTGTGAGTATTTGAGTACACAAGGTTCCACTTGGTTTATTGCGCGAACCGGATATACCGGTGAAGAAGGCTTTGAGCTTATCTTGCCTGTTGGCGAAGTGGTCGCATTATGGGAAGCCCTCAATGCAGCAGGCGTGGCCTCTTGTGGCCTTGGTGCTCGAGATACCTTGCGTTTAGAGGCCGGTATGAATCTCTACGGTAATGATATGGATGAGAGCCATAATCCGCTCGAATCAGGTTTGGCTTGGACAGTTTCTTTTGACGATTCTGGGCGTGATTTTGTTGGTCGTAAAGCTTTGGAAGCATTTCGCACCACTCTTGTGCCGCGTAAGCTCATAGGTTTGATTTTAGAAGATCGCGGTGTATTACGTGCCCACCAAAGGGTAGTCGCAGGTTTGGCTAAAGATGCTCTCTGTGAAGGTGAAGTTACGAGTGGGACTTTCTCGCCTACCCTCGCACGTTCCATAGCTTTTGCGCGAGTCCCGCAGGCCACTGGCGAGACGGTGCAAGTAGAAATTCGCGGTAATTTATTGAATGCGCGTGTGGTGAAGCTACCTTTTGTACGTAATGGCCGCATCCTCATTACGCTATAGCTAGCATCGTTATCTTTAAATTTTATTAGTCTAATTTAGGAGTTTGCTAATGAGTCAAGTACTCGCCGATCTAAAATATGCCAAATCCCATGAATGGGCTCGATTATTGTCTAATGGCGTTATTGAAATTGGCATCACAGATCATGCGCAGCATGCCTTAGGCGAAGTTGTATTTGTTGAAGTCCCCATGGTAGGTCGTGAAATTGTGGCGGCAGAAGCGTGTGCTGTGATCGAATCTACTAAAGCCGCATCAGATGTGTATTCACCGATTGGTGGTAAGGTGGTTGCAGTCAATGATCCTTTGGGTGCTGCGCCTGAACTGATTAATCAAGATTGTTATTTACAAGGTTGGTTGTTTCGCGTGCAACCTATCTCAGATGCGGAATTTGATTCATTACTCAACGCGCAGGATTACATCGAATTCTTAGCTTCACAAGGAGGCTGATTATGCCTTATGAGCTCGTATAGGAATCGTGTGGCTATAGCTCTCAAGATTCTATGGTTTAAAAATATTTTTTATGTGCTCGCTTGAGTCAATTTTGTTAATAGTAAATTATTTTTGAGGTCAATTTAATGACGTTTGAATCTGTAAGTTCACTCAATCAACTTGAAAACGCAAGCGAATTTATTGCGCGCCATATTGGAATCAGTGAGGCAAATGAAACAAGCATGCTTGCAGTCATTGGCTCAGCTTCGCGTCGAGCTCTCATTGATGCAATCGTGCCGGCATCCATTGCGCGAAGTTCGGCTATGCAATTGCCAGAGCCTCTCACAGAAGCTGCTGCATTGGCTGAGCTCAAGGCAATAGCGCAGCAGAATAAAATATTAAAGAGCTTTATTGGCCAAGGCTATTATGGCACGCACACTCCTAGTGTAATTTTGCGTAATATTTTAGAAAACCCAGCCTGGTATACAGCCTACACGCCCTACCAAGCAGAAATTAGTCAAGGCCGGATGGAAGCATTAGTTAATTTTCAAACTATGGTTTGTGACCTGACCGGCATGCCCATAGCGAACGCCTCGATGTTGGATGAAGCCACTGCAGCGGCAGAAGCCATGACTTTGGCCAAACGTTCTGTGAAATCAAAAAGCAGCAATTTCATTGTCGCTTCAGACTGTCATCCGCAAACTATCGAAGTCATCCAAACTCGTGCTTCACCTTTGGGTTTTAATGTCATGGTAGGTTCCGTCCAAGAGTTGATGAGGCAGCACGATTACTTTGCGGTGTTGTCCCAATACCCATCAAGCCTTGGCATGACGTACGACTTAAAAGAATTGGTTGTACAAGCACATGTTTCTCAAGCTGCTTTTATTGTAGCTGCTGATTTACTTGCCTTAACATTGCTTAAACCCCCAGGTGAGTGGGATGCAGACATTGTGGTAGGCACAACTCAACGTTTTGGCATGCCTATGGGGGCTGGTGGTCCTCATGCTGCTTACCTTGCCTGTCGTGACGATTACAAGCGATCTATGCCTGGACGATTGGTAGGTGTCAGTGTAGATGTGCACGGCAACCCGGCTTATCGACTTGCTTTGCAAACTCGCGAACAACATATTCGACGAGAAAAAGCGACTTCTAATATTTGCACTGCGCAGGTATTGCCAGCTGTAGTGGCGAGTATGTACGCAGTTTATCACGGTCCTTCGGGATTGAAGCGAATTGCGCAACGCGTTTCAAGTTATACGGCTATTTTGGCTGAGGGTTTTGAGAAACTGGGTTATGAAGTGATGCATAAGCACTGCTTTGACACCTTGATGATACAAACCGGTTTAGACACTGACGAAGTGATGGTTAAAGCACTTAGTAAGGGCATGAATTTACGAAAAATTTCCCATCAAAGTATCTGTATTTCTTTGGATGAAACAACTACGCGTGATGATATTAAGGCCTTGTGGTTAAGTTTTTTGAAGGTTGGCCAAGACTGTCCAAATTCTTCACTTTTTGAAAAAGAGAGCGATAGCCTCATACCGCCATCCCTCAGGCGTACCAGCAGTTTCCTAACTCATCCAGTATTCAATCGGTATCATTCTGAAACTGGAATGCTGCGTTATATTCGTCAATTAAGTGATAAAGATCTTGCCTTAGATCGCAGCATGATTCCACTGGGGTCATGCACTATGAAACTAAATGCTACCAGCGAAATGATTCCTGTTACCTGGCCAGAGTTTGCGAATGCGCATCCTTTCTCTCCATCCGATCAGCTTAAAGGCTATGCGTTGCTCGACCAACAATTGCGAGAGTGGCTTTGCCAAGCTACAGGCTACTCTGGCATTAGTCTCCAGCCAAATGCCGGTTCTCAGGGTGAATATGCAGGTCTTTTGGTTATCAAGGCCTATCACGCAGCACAGGGCGAAGCCCATCGTAACATTTGTTTGATTCCGTCCAGTGCGCATGGCACCAACCCAGCTAGCGCCCAAATGGCTGGGATGCAAGTGGTGATCATTGCCTGTGATATGCAAGGCAACGTGGATATGTCAGATTTACAAACTAAATGTGAATATCACAGCGCTAATTTGGCTGCTGTCATGATTACTTATCCGAGTACACACGGCGTGTTTGAGATGCAAGTTAAAGACCTGTGTGAGTTAGTGCATCTACATGGTGGGCGTGTGTATGTGGATGGTGCCAACATGAATGCGTTGGTAGGAGTAGCAGCTCCAGGCGAATTTGGCGGTGATGTAAGTCACTTAAATTTACACAAAACCTTTTGCATTCCACATGGTGGTGGCGGACCAGGCGTTGGTCCTGTGTGTGTGGTGGCTGACTTGGTTCCTTATTTGCCAGGTCACGCTACAGGTGGTTTAAAAGTGAATGGCGTTGGCGCGATTTCTGCGGCACCTTTGGGCAATGCCGCTGTGCTGCCGATCAGTTGGATGTATTGTCGAATGATGGGGTCTGCAGGTCTCAGGCGTGCCACTGAAGTCGCCATCTTGGCTGCTAATTACATCAGTCGCAGATTATCCGATCACTACCCCACGCTTTACTCCAGCATCGGTGTTGGTGGCCAGGCCGGTCATGTAGCGCACGAGTGCATTTTAGATTTACGTGGTTTTAAAGATACTAGTGGAGTAATGGCAGAGGATGTTGCAAAACGTTTGATGGATTATGGATTTCACGCTCCTACATTGTCATTCCCTGTGGCGAACACCTTGATGGTAGAGCCTACAGAAAGTGAGACTTTAGAGGAGATAGATCGTTTTATCAGCGCCATGATTGCCATTCGCGGGGAAATTCGCCAAATCGAAAGTGGTGTTTGGCCGCAAGAAAATAACCCTTTAAAACATGCCCCCCATACCTCAGCTAGTTTGATGGCAACAGATTGGCAGCGACCTTACTCACGTGAGATAGGTGCTGCCCAAGTGGGGCGACCGTTAAACAGCGTTAAGTATTGGCCACAGGTGGGCCGCGTAGATAACGTCTATGGGGACCGCAATTTGTTTTGTAGTTGTGTGCCGATGAGCGAGTATGTTCCATGAGTAACCTTGTGGATAAAACAGAGCGGTTAAAGCATAAAGGACTTGTGCGGATACTTAGCGCTTTTTGCAATAGTTGGAAGGGGTTTCGAGGTGCATTTCGTGAAGAGGCTGCTTTCCGTCAGGAGCTAGCTCTCGCTGCGGTGTTGGCGCCACTTGGCCTCTATCTTGGTCACAATGGGATTGAGCGTGCGCTATTGGTTGCCCCTATATTTATTTTTTTAATTGTTGAGTTGCTTAATAGTGCAATTGAGGCGACGGTAGATCGTATCGGTCTTGAGCGTCATGCGCTTTCTGGTCTAGCTAAAGATATTGGCTCGGCGGCAGTATTTTTATCTTTTTTATTTTTAGCGGTCGTATGGGCGTTAGTACTCTCTGTGGAGAAAATTTAATGACAGCTTTAATTTGTGGTTCCGTTGCATACGACGTCGTTATGATGTTTGAAGGAAAATTTAGAGACCATATTTTGCCTGATCAAATTCATATGTTAAATGTAGCCTTTTTGGTGCCGAGTCTGCGGCGTAACTTCGGTGGTTGCGCAGGTAACATTGCCTATAATTTAAAGTTATTAGGTGGCGATGGTGCTGTCATGGCTACGGTGGGAATAGATTTTGGTCCATATCGCAAATGGATGGAAGATTGTGAATTGTCTTTAGATTATATTCGTCAGCTAGATGATGAATATAGTGCACAAGCCTACATTACAACGGATGCTGATAATAATCAGATTACTGCATTTCACCCAGGTGCTATGAATCATGCACATGTGAATCATGTGCCTAAAAATTCTGGGATAAGTTTGGGTATTGTAGCTCCTGAGAGCCGCACCGGTATGATTGAACATGCTACTCAGTTTGCTGTAGCAGGTATTCCGTTTATCTTTGATCCTGGCCAAGCCATGACTCTTTTAAATGGTGAGGATCTGCGTGAATTAATTGACCAAGCAGCATGGGTAGCTGTCAATGATTATGAGGCGAGTTTACTGTGTGAGCGCACCGGTTGGACGCTGGAGTATATTGCCAAACAAGTACAGGCGTTGATCGTTACTCGAGGTGGTGAGGGCTCTCACATTTATGTCGCAAGTATCCGCCATGAGATTCCCCCTGTCTGCGCTACGCAGGTCTTTGATCCTACCGGTTGTGGGGATGCCTACCGTGCAGGTTTGTTGTATGGCTTGCAACGTGGTTTAGATTGGCCCACTACTGGGCGGATTGCCTCGCTTATGGGCGCCTTAAAAATCGCACATCATGGGACTCAGAACCATCGCTTTACGCGCGCTGAATTTGATGCAAAATATCAGGCCGCTTTTGGTGTGGCCTTAAGTTAGTATTACTTTATGGCTGAGCATCAAGTCGCTAGTGTGACTGACATCGCAACTGCTGACTTTGCGCTTCGTGCAGGTCAGTTAGTCGCTTTTCCCACCGAGACCGTGTATGGCCTAGGTGCTGATGCACGTGATCCGCGGGCATTGCAGCAGGTCTTTATGCTCAAAGGTCGACCGAGTGATCACCCGTTGATTTTGCATTTGCTTTCTGCTGCAGAGTTGCCTCAATGGGTGGCGGTTGTACCAAAAATAGCTGAGATTTTAGCTGCAAAATTTTGGCCTGGGCCTTTGACCTTAGTGCTACACAAAGCGGCTCATGTGAGCCTTGTGCTCACGGGCGGGCAAAATACGATAGCTGTACGCGTTCCTTCTCATCCCGTTGCGCGTGCTTTACTAGCCCGTTTTGGGAGCGGCATCGCCGCACCTTCGGCAAATCGTTACGGTCGTGTGTCACCCACCTGTGCTGCGCATGTATATGAGGAATTTCCGAGTGGTTTGGCGGTCATTCTTGAAGGTGGTAATTGCGAGCTTGGTTTGGAATCTACCATAGTTGATTTAACTGGCGAGCTGCCACGCTTACTCCGTCCTGGTGCAATTAGCCATTCAGAATTAGAAGTCCTTGTGGGTCGCGTAGAACGCCCTGGAGGGGTTCATGGTCTTAGTACGAGTGCTAGATTGGGTGGGCCATACTCATTTCCGCGCGTACCTGGCTCCACAGCAAAGCACTATGCGCCACAGACGCCTGTGTTTCTTTTAGGGGCGGCTCAGTGGCCAGCACAACTTGCGACTTACAGTGATGACCTCTCGGCAGTTCTGTCTTTTGAGACTCTGCCAACAGTTCTTGCGGAGAAGCAATGCTTTTCTTGGTTAGAAGCCCCGCGCAATGCAGTGCTCTATGCGCAGGCGCTTTATGCCAATTTGCGAACACTCGATAAGTGCGGTGCTGCACGTATTCTGGTTGAGCAAGTGCCTGACACCTCTGAGTGGGATGCAGTCCGAGATCGTCTCGCGCGCGCCGCCGGGACATTTCTTTAAAGGATTTTACCACTATGAGTATTGCAAATAAGCGGCGCTATATTGACCCTTTTAACCGCCGTGAGATTCGTCGTTTAGTAGCTGAGTTTGGTTCGCCGCTGTTGATTGTTGATTGCGATCGTATTCGCCAACAGTACCGACAATTGCGTCGCGCCTTGCCCCGAGTTGATCTTCATTACGCCTTAAAGCCCTTGCCACACCCTGCGGTGATCCAGACTATTTTAGAAGAGGGTGGTTTTTTAGATTTAGCTACAACCGGCGAAGTTGAGCTGATCGCTCGCATGGGCGTGGATACCTCTTTGTGTATTCATTCACATCCGATCAAACGTGATATCGATATCAAGTCTGCTCTGATACGTGGTGTACGTGTCTTTGTTGCTGATAACCCTGATGAACTACTGAAATTTATACCATATAAAAATCAGGCTGAAATTTTATTACGAGTCTCTTATCGCAGTCCAGGTGCAGTATCGGATCTGTCACGTAAATTTGGATGTGATCCAGAAAATTTAATTAACTTAGCTCGGCGTGTGCATGATTTAGGTTTAGTTCTGCGTGGGTTTTCATTTCATGTAGGCTCCCAAGCTCCCGACCCTGGTAAGCATGTCGAAGCAATCGAATCTTGCACGCGCTTACTTGCTAAGGCACGCCGCGAAAAACTTGGCCCATGTGATACGCTAGATATCGGAGGTGGTTTTCCAATAGATTATTCTAAGCGGGCTCCTTCCATAAGTTATTTTTGCGGTCCGATCCGTGCTGCGCTGGCTGCATTACCCAAGCGAGTTCGCATCATTGCAGAGCCTGGCCGTTATATCGCAGGGCCAAGTGCTATTGGCGTCGCTAGTGTCATGGGGCGTGCGCGTCGTGAGGGGCGATGGTGGTATTACTTAGATGATGGTTTGTATGGTTCTTATAGTGGCCAAATATTTGATCACGCTAGATATCCCTTCGAGTCCGTTAAGCAGACTGGTAAAAAAGAGCCATCAGTTTTAGCAGGACCAACTTGCGACAGCATTGATGTGATCGCTGAGAATATATTATTACCAGCTCTTGATGCTGGTGACTTGATCATTGGCCGTGCTATGGGGGCTTACACTTGGGCGAGTGCATCGGAGTTTAATTTTTTCCCACGTGCTACCGTAGTATCAGTAAATTTAAAGGTTGGAGATCGTGGTAGCGTGTTGTCTATTCATGCTTGAAGGCATTCTTATATTTTTAATTTATAATATTTTTTCTACGCTAATCTTTAATTATCAATTATCCTGAGTTCGAACTTCATAAGTTTTTAATTTTTTTTCTTAGTGCTTTCTTATTTAGAGTCTATTTTTTTGTGTTTATAAATATGCCTACCGCAATTCATCGTCGAGTTGATGCCGCTAGAGCAGGCCAAGATCAGACCGTAATCACCCGTTTAAATTCAGGTTGGGTCTTGTTCGGAACGCAACAATTTTTACTAGGCTACTGTTTGCTGATACCTGATCCGGTCGTGCCAAATCTCAATGCGTTACATGGTGCGCAGCGTGTGCAGTTTTTAGCTGACATGATAACTTTGGGTGATGCATTACTTATGACTACAGGGGCTTTGCGCATTAACTATGCAATATTCGGGAATCAAGAGCCTGCGCTTCATGCACATGTGGTGCCGCGCTACCAAAATGAAAGTCCAGAGCTTAAAACAGCGCATCCTTGGGCCTATGATTGGAGTGCAGCACCCAGTTTTGATGCCGCGCAATATTCGCCGCTTAAAGCAGCCATGCTTTCTGCTTTTCAGTCACTCGGCGTAAGTCAGCGGTAAAGCAGTGGTCGATTTAATAGTTTCCAGTGAAAAACTTGCGCTAACATCTAACATTTCTACGGCGCTAATTAGGCGCTTATATACCGAGTCATATCCGCTGATGTCCGGTACTACCACGCGTAGTAAATAATCAACATCACCACTCATACGGTGTAGTTCAGTGACCTCGGTTATCTCATGGACTACGGACGCAAAACGTTCGTACCAGGTGGCGCTATGGCTAGGGGCTTTAATGGTGACGAATACCGTGGTACCTACATTTAAAGCTTTGGCATCTAGTAGCGCGACAATGCGATGAATGATGCCGCTGTCTTGTAACTTTTGGATGCGACGCCAGCAGGGGGCTTTGGAGAGTCCAATCTGATCGGCAATCTCAGCAGCAGTGACACTCGCATCCTTTTGCAAAATGTCTAAAATTTTACGATCTAGCTTATCCATGTAATTTTATGCCTTTAAATCATAAATAATTAAAATATTATTGCCTAAATAAGCTGTTAAGTCTACACATACGCAACCTAATAACTGTCATAAAGGAGTATCTTGAGTCTAAATGAATCCACTAGAATTGTTTACCAGACACCCCGCTTCGGTTGGTGAAAGCTATCTCAGCCACTTAGGTCATGCGATGGTATTTGCTTTACGTATATTTGGGGTTGGGGCTGCCTGTTTGCTGCATGCGTTCTTTCCATTTTGGTGTGTGACTACTGCTTCAGATAAGGTGGCGACTTTGCATCGCGAGATGTCTGCCCGTCGCGAATCTACCTTATAAAAGTAGATCTTCTAGGCCATGCTACTCGATAAAACAGTGTGCCCATTTTTAGCGGCACGTTAGTTAAAGAGGGCATTTCGGGCGGTGCTCGCATCTGCCGTAAAAATGTTAGGCAGATAAATAGCGGCTCGTGATTATAAGCAGTACAGAAAAATCGATCTTCCATGATGGGTTTTTACTCTGGTGTGTGCCTAATAATGCTGCGGGGCTCCAGTGTTTCCAGTGAATGAGCAATTGCGGCATAGGCCGGATCAACACTTTCAGTAGAATAGCGGCACCCCATATCTCCGTCATTGGCTAAAGCTTAGCTACAAGAAGGTTCTCGTGAAGTCTGCATCCTTAATACACTCACTCCCCGAATTACGCTTGCGTCACGGTGAGGATCGTCGATTGCGCGCTGGCCACTTGTGGATATTCAGCAATGAAGTAGATATAAAAAAAACGCCTTTGACCTTTTTTAATCCGGGTGATCAAGTGAGAGTAGTGTCAGATCGCGGTCATCTCTTGGGTCTCGCCTATGTTAATCCTGCTACTTTAATTGCAGCCCGGATTATTTCTCGTGAAGGCACTCGGCCTATTGATCGCAAGCTTATTGCGAAGCGCTTGCAAAGTGCGCTGGCCTTGCGCGAACGTTTTGCGCACACACCACACTATCGTTGGGTTTTTGGCGAAGCAGATGGTCTGCCCGGTCTGGTACTTGATCGTTATGGCGATGTGATCGTTGGGCAGATTGCAACACAAGGTATGGAACGTTTGCGTCCGGAAGTTGAAGCTGCGATACGTGATATTTTGAATCCTACCATTCTTGTTTGGAAAAACGATACAGGCGCGAGAACTCTTGAGGGCTTGCCGAAAGTAGTTGAAGTTGCCTGGGGCCAAGCTCCCGCAGAACTAGAAGTCATTGAAACTTTACCTGATGGGCGCGAATTAAATTTCTCTGTGGCCTTAGCAGCAGGGCAAAAGACCGGCTGGTTCTATGATCAAACTTTTAATCGCAGTGTAATTGGGCGATTCCTACCTAGCGGTGCTCGGGTGCTAGATGTATGCAGTTATGCGGGTGGCTGGGCAGTTACTGCTGCAGCAGCGGGCGCTATAGAAATTAGTTGTGTTGATTCTTCTGCACCTGCGCTTGAGCATGCGGCATTGAATGGCGCATCTTTTGGATGTACACCCATATTACACCGCGGCGACGCTTTTGAAGTACTTTCCAAATTGGCGATTGCTGGTGAGCGTTATGATGCGGTAATCATTGATCCACCAGCTTTTATCAAACGCCGCAAAGAAATTCCACAAGGCCAAGCTGCATATCGTAAATTAAATCAATTGGCACTGCGTTTGTTAAATGATGACGGTCTGTTAGTGTCCTGTTCTTGCTCGCAGCATTTGGCTGCGGAAGATTTGCTCGCAACTATCCAAAGCGCTGCGCGCCATGTTGATCGATTTGTACAGTTGCTCTATCAAGGTGGTCAGTCTCCAGACCATCCTATCCACCCCGCGATTTCTGAAACTCGCTATCTAAAAGCATTTTTTTGTCGCGTCACGCACACCTGATGTTTATAATCTGTAGATGATTTCCTACCCCAGTTTTGACCCGGTTGCTTTTAGTCTCGGCTCCTTACAGGTGCGGTGGTATGGCATTACCTATCTAATTGCTTTCGCAGTAGCATGGTGGTTAGGTAGGCGCCGCGCAGCGTGCCCAGGTTCGAGCTGGAGCAAACTAGATGTTGATGACCTATTATTCTTTGGGATGCTCGGTGTTATATTCGGTGGGCGCATAGGTTATGTCTTTTTTTATGCGTTAGATATCTGGCTGCAAGACCCTATTTATGTATTCAGAGTATGGGAAGGTGGAATGTCTTTTCATGGCGGTTTGATTGGCGTTTTAGTGTCACTCGGATTATTTGCCTGGCGCCGTAAGCGTCACTATGGTGATATTCTAGATTTTGCATCTGCCCTCCCAGGCGTGGGTATTGGCGCAGTGCGCATTGCTAATTTTATTAATAGTGAACTTTGGGGCCGTCCGACAGATGTTTCTTGGGGAGTTATGGTTGATGGTATTGTGCGTCATCCTACTCAGCTTTATGAAGCCTTACTTGAAGGCTTTCTCCTATCTTTAGTTTTGTGGACTTACACCGCTAAAGCACGTTGGCGCTGGGCTCCAGCCGGTTTGTTTCTCGCTATCTACGGTTGGGCACGTATAAATATTGAATTTTGGCGCTTGCCCGATGCGCATATTGGCTATCTAGCTGGCAATTGGCTAACCATGGGGCATATTTTGACTGCGCCTGTATTATTAGTAGGCCTTGTATTACTTGGGTACTCCTATCGATTGCGCGCACCATCTGGAAATTACTCAAACTAATAAAGAACAGCATGAAATATAGTCTATGAAAAAATATTTAGATTTTATGCTACACGTTCGTGATAACGGTGTATTTAAGACAGATCGTACAGGAACTGGCACACGTTCAATTTTTGGATACCAAATGCGTTTCAATCTGGAGGAGGGGTTTCCACTCGTCACTACTAAAAAAATTCATCTGAAGTCTGTCGTACATGAATTGTTATGGTTTTTACGGGGCGATACTAATACTGCTTATTTGCGTGAGAAGGGCGTTAGGATCTGGGATGAATGGGCCAATGAGCAAGGCGAGCTTGGGCCAGTGTACGGGAAGCAGTGGCGCTCTTGGCCGATCTCAGATGGGGGGTCTATTGATCAGATTTCTATTGTATTAGAGCAATTGCGCAGTACACCAGATTCCCGTCGCATTATTGTTAGCGCGTGGAATGTGGGTGAACTTTCTCAAATGGCTTTACTACCCTGCCATACTTTTTTTCAGTTCTATGTGGCTGATAATAGACTTTCTTGTCAGCTATACCAACGCAGTGCAGATATTTTTCTTGGTGTTCCTTTTAATGTAGCCTCCTACGCTCTACTCACTCATATGTTAGCGGAGCAGTGTAATTTAAAGGTGGGGGATTTTATTTGGACTGGTGGTGACTGCCACTTATATCTCAATCATATAGAGCAAGCTAATTTGCAATTAAGTCGCGTTCCAATGCCACTAACAAAATTGATTTTCCGGCGCAATCCTGGTTCTCTGTTCGACTATGAGTTTGATGATTTTGAATTTAAGGATTATCAATCTCACCCCAGTATTCCGGCAGTAGTTGCTGTTTAAGTTGATAGGTAACTAATACGTGGCTCGCCCGGCTATAAAAGTCAATCCTTGGGTTACTGTTGGCAAATCAAAGATTCATGGCAAGGGCTTGTTTGCTTCTAAGCGTATTCCTAAGGGGACACGTGTAATTGAGTATTTAGGTGAGCACATCACTCACCAAGAAGCTGATGATAGATACGGCGATGATGACCAAAATAATAACC
>SHZO01000037.1 GCA_009692285.1 Gammaproteobacteria bacterium
CATAACTAAGAGCTATAACAACAAGAACTAGTACCCCCAAGGTGCCAAAGATTTTTTGACGAGGCCACATTAATATCGGTGCGATACCCATTTGCCTTGATTTGGATAATTTAAACATCAATGTTGAATCAGTGTAGGCCACCACTCGGGATAGGCTGGCAAACCTCCAGGCACAGCCAAATGTCCGAGCTCATGTAGAGCGCGGTTATAGATGCGCCGTTTAAAATATACAACTTCGCGCACAGGCTCCCAGAAGTTACTCCAACGCCATCCAGCGAATTCTGGTGCAGGCGTCATATCGAAACGAAATTCAGGTTGTCCGTTATGGCTCATCAATAAATACCAACGCTGTTTTTGACCGACGCATAATGGCACTTGTTTCCGTCGTAAGTAGCGCTCCGGGAGTCGATAACGCAACCATCTTTTGGTGATACCAAGCACTTGTACATGCTGCGGCTGAAGCCCAATTTCTTCGTGTAATTCACGGTACATAGCTTGCTCAAGGCTCTCGCCCTCCAACACCCCTCCTTGCGGAAACTGCCAGCCATTGCCACCCACGCGATGACCTAGAAAAACTCGCCCATCAGGCTGCATTAAAACTATACCTACGTTAGCGCGAAACCCATGGCTATCAATTTTATCAGGCGCGCTGGGCATGGAGCGTACGTCTATCTTCTAAATATTCACGCCCGCTTTCCATAAGTTTAGCAAAGCCTGTGCGATCTTGGGTTAAAATTGTGTTCCTAAGAGTCTCAACAGCGCTTGCTAAAGCCTGAAGTGATTCAGCGCCATATTCATTTAGACTCTGAATTTCAAAATATAAATCAGGGCTCTCTTGTGCGACGCGAGTAGCAACATCAAGCTGTGCATCAAAGGTTGTACTGGAGAGCTGAGCTAAACGTGGTGCGCCTTCACCACTTTGAGTCAGTGCCGTAAAAAAAACAATATTTAAAGCATGGGAGAGGCCTAGGACATAGGCTATTAAACGATCGTGCTCTTCTAATGACATCACTGCTTGCTCGACCATAGTGGATCCAAATAATTCGCGAGCTTTTTCTAGCGCCTCAGAGTGTCCAACATCAACAAAGATTACGTGCCGACCAGAAAGCAGCTCAGTGTCAGGTCCAAACATCGGATGCACTGAAGTGACACGACAACCGGCAGATTTGAGCGCCATTAATCCAACACGCAACGGTGACTTCAAAGAACCTAAATCAAAGATGACTCCAGTAGGACGGAGGACAGCCAACTCACGCAAAATGGAATCCGTAGCGCTCAATGGCGTCGCCACAATTATAAAATCGTGAGTAAGCTTTAAATCGCGAAAATCACCAACGTCAGTAGCTCCTACAGGCGCGCCTGCGGGATCGCTTACCTGCACTGAAAAACCCTGTGAACCTAAAAAATCAACAAACCAATGACCCAACTTGCCAGCGCCGCCAATCACCAAAGCCTGCCGGCCTGTGCCATGGGCCTGCGCAGCAACGCTAGCCTGCTCCTGCGTCGCAAGTGAGCTGCGGATGAGCATGCGCATAAGATCTTCCGCAACCCGCGGGGAGACCCCACGTTCAACTGCAGCATCGCGTGCACCTATAATCACCTCACGCTCGCGCCGATAGTCGCGAGTAGGGTAGCCGGTAGCGCGTTTAACTCTCGCAATTTCGCGACTAGTGTCTTGACGATCTGCAATTAGCTCGATCAGTCGCGAGTCAATATCATTCAATTGTAAGCGCAGCTCATCAAGTGTCGGCATAACGTAGACTCTGATTATAACGGCTGTACTATAGACCCTGTTTAGGCTGCCGTGGGCAGCAGTAGTACTTAAGCGCTAACATCCACACATGCCAATCCCAAGTCAATTTCTGCCCGCCCTGTTGCCTAAAGAACCCTTAAGCCTCGCTGCAAAATGGCTCGAGATCGCGCAAGAAGAGCGCAGCCAACCCAACCCGAATGCTATGGTTCTTGCCAGTGTTGCTGCCAATGGCCAGCCTTCTGCGCGCGTCGTACTGTGCAAAGAGATCTGTATTGAAACAGGTTACATTAGCTTTTTTACTAACTATAGATCACATAAAGGCCGTGAAATTGATGGTAATTCACGGGTCGCGTTGGTACTACACTGGGATCATTTACATCGACAAGTGCGCATCGAAGGGCATGCACTCCGCGCACCAGATGAAGAAAGTGACGCTTATTTTAACACTCGGCCATGGCAGCGACGCATCGGCGCTTGGGCAAGCGCGCAAAGTACGGCCATCGGTTCACATGCAGAACTTAAAACAGCAGTCGCAGCCACCGCTCACCGCTTTGGCACCCCCGTCCCCGGTCCTGAGGATGAATCCACGAAGATTGGGATTGACTATCAGATCCCGCGCCCAGCTGATTGGGGTGGTTACCACGTGTATGCGGAGGCAGTTGAGCTGTGGGTTGAGGGAGAGTCCCGTATTCATGATCGTGCCCGCTGGACTCGTAGTTTAACTTTTACTTTAAACAATACTGGCACAATCACTTCGGCGCCGATAACAGGTCCTTGGTCTGTCACTCGGCTACAACCTTGATCTTTGCATTCAAGACCCTTGAGAATATACCTAATTAACTGGGATTAAGTTGCTTTAGCAAGGCTTGATGCAATCTACCATTGCTCGCCAAAACGCTCTTAGTCGCAAGCGTGATGGTCTGTCCTTGAAGATCCGTGAAGATGCCGCCGGCTTCTTCAACAATGACGGTCAAAGCTGCAATGTCGAGAATGTTCACATCCGATTCAATGACTGCATCAATCGCACCGCGAGCGAGTAAATGATAGTGCACAAAATCGCCATAGCCGCGAATTCGATTGACTTGTGTGACTAATTCTCCGTAGTGAGCCCACCCTGGCCCGGCCGCTAGAGTTTTTAAATTGCCACTTGAAACAATTGCATTAGAGATTTCAGAGACTGCACTGATGCGCATCGGTTTGCCATCCAACCACGCCCCCCCACCGCGCTCAGCCCAAGCCAGTTCGCCATAAGCAGGCGCTGAGGAGACCCCAAGCACCATTTTGCCATCACGCATCAAGGCAATCTGGGTAGAGAAAAAAGGGCAATCGCGCACAAAAGATTTAGTGCCATCGATAGGGTCAACCAACCAAATACTCTCAGCATGCATATTTTCTTGGCCAGTTTCCTCACCAAAAAATCCATAACAAGGGAAATGCTTAACGAGCACTGTACGAATCGCTCGTTCGGCGCGCACATCGGCTTCAGTCACCGGCGATTTATCGGCCTTAGTAGTCACAGCGATATTCCGCTGATAAAGATCCCGGATCACTTGGGCGGCAACTGCTGCAGCCTCGAGTGCAGCGTTTAGTTCAGCAGATGGCACAGCTATTATTCCTCAGAAACCACAGAAACTTGTGTACTGCAGGGTGAGTGGCGCACGCAAGACTGTCAACCTGTATGCAAAGAAGAGTATCTTTAACTATATGGGAAACAGACTAAGCAAAATTTACACCCGCACGGGTGATGATGGCACCACAGGCTTGGGCGATGGCGTTCGAGTAGCGAAAAACCATGTTCGCGTTGAAGCCTATGGCACCGTCGATGAGGCCAACAGCGCCCTTGGTGTCGTACTAGCTATTCCAGCTTTACCCGAAGCGGTGCGCCGTTGCTTGACCGTCGTACAGCATGATTTGTTTGATCTCGGTGGTGAGTTATGTATTCCAGGTACAACCTTAATACATGCTGAACAGATCAATGCCCTTGAACAAGCATTGGATGGCTTTAATGACCCACTCCCACCACTCAAAGATTTTATATTGCCGGGTGGCGGCCCTGCCGCTGCCGCTTGTCACTTAGCACGCACAATCACACGTCGCGCAGAGCGCTGCGTATGGGCTTTGGCAAGCACCTGCCCTGAACTCAACCCAGAGCCCGCACGTTATTTAAACAGGCTATCAGATCTTTTATTTGTGATCGCAAGAGTGTTAGCGCGCCACGAGAACGGCGCTGAAATTATATGGCAACGCAATCGTCCTATCTATTAGTCACATTACTGAAGGAATAATCTCACTATGAAAGAAGGCCTTAAATATCCGGATTATGTAGGCATCTCAGATATCACCACCGTGTCACACGAACAAATGCGCGTCGAAGGTTTTTTTGATGGGCAGCCATCACTCATGTTCGATGAGCCAGAGGGTTTTAATATTGGTGACCCGCCAGAGCTCCAAGGTAAATCGCGCGGCTGGACTCCTGTACATGCCCAGCTAGCAGCGCTTGCCGGCTGCACTTCTATTACAATTGCAGTAGTCGCACGAGACCAAAAGTTTAAGCACGTCTCTTTGACGACTAAACTGCGTTCGCTGATTGATATTCGCGGTTTCTTCTTTGATCTGCACATGCAACCCAAGTACCAGCAGTTAAATTTTGATCTCACCCTGAATACACAAGAGAGCAATCAAAAAGTTCGCGCGCTAGCTGCAGAAACACATCGCCGCTGCCCACAGCTGGGCCTATTTAGATTGGCTAAAATTCCAATGTTAGTGACTTGGTATCGCAGCAGCTCAAAGCGCCCGCTTTTTGAGGAGCGCTTTAACCTTCGCTCAGGTACCACCCCAGAGGATCGTTTAGCGGCTAAAGGAGTAAAAGCCCAAAAAAAGCTAAGCTTCAGCTAATGCCCGCTCGTCGACTTCACTGCGAATTTGTGTGCCCATTAATAAAGCCAAAAAAACTATACAAGCGAGGACGATAAAAGCAACTTGGTAACTACCATAGGCATCATATAGCTTGCCAGTAAGCCAGCTGCCGAGGCCAACGCCTAGGGACTCCATAAAGCTAATGCTACCATTGATGCGGCCGATTTCGCGCAGCCCAAAATTACTCACTGCAAGCATATTGTAAAGTGTGAACAATCCGCCCCACCCTAAGCCAACGATTAAAGCAGACCCAATGACCCAGCTACGATTCATGGTAGCAAGCCCGATTAAACCAATAAGCATAATCATCATGCACACTAAAAATACTTTGTGTCTGTCAATACGATCCGCAAGAACCCCATTGGTAAGTTTTGCTGCCATAGCAACCAAGCTAAATAAGCCAAGAATTGGCCCAGCTTCGGTGATGGGATACCCAAAACCTTTAGTTAGATGAAGTACGAAATGTTGTACAAAACTAAAAATGGCGTAGTAAGTTAAAAACCCTGACAAGCCAATTGCCCAAAAAGTGCGAGTCCGAATCGCTTCATTAAAAGTTAAGCCATGCTGCTTAAGATCACCTAAAGATTTACTTTGACCTAAAGCTCTATAACCGGATTGCGCCGGCGTTCCTTTAATAATAAAAAAAACTAAAAAAAACAGCACTACTGGCATACAAGCGTTATACACAAACGCTGCTCGCCATCCATAAGCCTGGATTAGAAATGGATTCAGCGCAGGCAAAATAGCACTGCCTAAACTGGTGCCAACTAATGCTATGCCTATAGCCAAACCCCTATACTTAACAAACCAACTTGACACTAGAAATATTACGGTCATAGAGCCAGAAGTAGACAACGCCAAAGAGAACATCATATGAATCACATATACTTGTTTAAGGGCATCAGAGGACCAGTATTGCCAATATAAATAAAAACCTAGCATCCCCAGAATTACAGCAATAGCAACACGACTACCTTGCTTCATACTTGGCGCCAAACTCGTTAATGCGATCACTACAATTCCTGCTAAACCAATGGCCGTGACTGCAGCGATAATCTGAATTATCACTGGCGAAGCGTCATTCGCTAACAAGCTGTAGCCAAAATAACCCAAGATCAGAAAGCTACAACCAGTCATCAAAAGATAACGTGGGTTAACACGATCAATCAAAATACCAACGAAAGGGGCTATAACTGCTGTTATGGCGAAACTTAGAAAGTCGCGAAATTTAAAATCACCTCGTGACCAACCAAATTCATCCAGCAACGAGGGATCAAATATGGTGATGCCTGTAGCGGTCATACCGTTCGACAGGAACAAGGCAAACATCCCCATAAAGGCCACGAGCCAAGGGTAGTAGCGCGGTGGTTCACGGATCGCATTCAGATCAGTCATGAGTCTGTCCCTTAATAAGTAAAGTTAACGATGTGCCAATAAACGCTGTAGATGCGACCAATCAAATAATAGGCCCGGGTCGCTCTTACGTCCCGGTGCAATATCATTGTGTCCCGCAATGCGGTCGTGAGTCAGTTCCACGTACACATTTCGCAAGGCCTTAATAAGGTCAGCCAAAACTACGTATTGAGCATCTTCATATGGGGCATCATCCCCCCCCTCCAACTCAATGCCGATTGAAAAATCATTGCAGCCACTGCGTCCCGCATAGCTCGACTCTCCAGCATGCCAAGCCCTTTCATGGAACGACACGTACTGAGTAATACACCCATCGCGCGCAATCATGGCGTGTGCGGAAACCCTCAAACTAGCTATCTTGGCAAAGTATGGATGGGCATCAGGGGGTAAATTGCCGCAAAAAAACCGGTCAACCCAACGTTCTCCGTATTCTCCAGGGGGCAGACTAATGCCGTGTACCACAATCAGGTCGGGCTGCTGACCTTGTGGGCGCCGATTGAAATGCGGGCTCAATACTTGACGGACACCACGTAACAAACCGGTGACCGGATCAATCGTAGCCCTTGTAGCTGCAGTCATAGGTTCAGATCATGCCAGAATATCGTCATGACTCTGCCCTCTAATGTCGAACTACGGACTCGTGATCTCGCACACGTCTGGCACCCCTGCACCCAGATGAAGGATCACGAGCAGTATTTACCACTATTACCGCTGCGCCGTGGGCTAGGCATATGGCTCGAAGATTACGCAGGCAAGCGCTACTTAGATGCCATTAGCTCTTGGTGGGTGAATCTCTTCGGCCACGCCAACCCCCGAATCAACGCGGCAGTAACAGCGCAACTAAATACTCTGCCGCATGTGATGTTTGCGGGGATAACACATGAGCCAGCACTACGACTGGCCGAAGAACTCACCGCACTAGCCCCGCCAGGGCTGACCCGATGTTTCTTTGCGGACAGCGGCTCGGCTGCGATTGAGATCGCTGTGAAGATGAGCTTTCATGCTTGGCAAAATCGAGGACAGGCTCGCAAAACACGTTTTGTCACACTCGCCAATAGTTATCACGGCGAAACCTTAGGCGCACTCGCAGTGGGTAATGTTGAACTCTACAAAGCAATTTACCGGCCTTTGCTTATGGATGTCATTACTGTGCCCTCGCCCGATGCCTATATGCGCGCGACTGACGAGAGTGATGCGGCGTGCGCAGCGCGCGCCTTTGCAGCGCTTGATGTTGTGTTAGCCACGCAAGCGGATGAAATTGCAGCTGTGATCATTGAGCCTTTGGTTCAGTGCGCTGGCGGCATGCGTATGTATAACAGCCTATATTTAAAATTAGTTCGCGAAGCCTGTTCGCGCTATGGCGTACATTTAATAGCCGATGAAATTGCAGTGGGATTTGGCCGCACGGGCACAATGTTTGCCTGCGAACAAGCGGCTATTACGCCAGACTTTCTGTGCCTTTCAAAGGGGCTGACTGCAGGCTATATGCCCATGTCGGTGGTGCTGACAGGTGAGGAAATTTATGCTGCTTTTTATGATGATTACAGCAAGTTGAATGCTTTCTTGCATTCGCACAGCTACGCAGGCAATCCGCTCGCCTGCGCAGCAGCACTTGCTTCACTAGCAATTTTCCGTGAAGACAATATATTAGTGGTAAATCGTACCCTTGCTGCGCATTTACAAGACACTGTCACAGCTGCATTTGCCCAGCACCCACAGGTATCACAAGTCCGCCATTGCGGCATGATCTCAGCAGTAGAATTTGTTCAGGATAAAATCTCCCGGGAACCCTACCCGTGGCGAGAGCGGAGGCATTTAGCCATTCACCGCTATGCGTTGGAACACGGGGTTCTTTTGCGCCCACTTGGTAACGTAATTTATTTTATGCCTCCATATGTCATTACTCCCCAGGAGATTGACCAGATGGTCAGCGTCGCCCGCGCAGGCCTAGATCATGTCGCGAACTTAGGCCCTGTAGTCGCATGAGAAACGTTCGAGTATTTATCCCCATAGAGTTAAGTGCTGGCGCACGGGTTGTGCTACCTGAGCAAGCTGCGCAACATATTATCAAAGTATTACGTTTGCGTTTGGGTGCGGCGCTAACGCTATTCAATGGTCAAGGCGGCGAATATGGTGCTAAATTAATTGAAATTCACCGTAAGATTGTTGGGGTAGAGGTTGGTAAATTTAGCCCTGTTGAGCGTGAATCTACTTTGCACATTACTTTGCTTCAAGGTCTCGCACGCGGGGAGCGGATGGATTTTATTATTCAGAAGGCGACTGAACTGGGTGTGGCGCGAATTATCCCTGTCCAGACCGAACGTAGTGTGGTGCAATTAGATGACACTCGAGCTGAAAAACGGAGTGAACACTGGCACAACGTTGCCGCTGCGGCCTGCGAGCAATGTGGTCGAAACATTTTGCCTGATATTAACGCACCCCTCAATTTATTTTTTGCCTGCAAAGCTACCCTAATGGCTCAACAACGCTGGTTATTATCGCCTGAAGCAACACAATCTTTGATTGAGACGGCCACAGCCCAAGCTACAGAGTTATCTAGCATTGCAATCCTAATTGGGCCTGAAGGGGGGCTAAGTGACGCAGAAGAAATAATTGCACAAAGTAGTGGATTTCGCCCTATGCAATTTGGAGCGCGCATAATGCGCACTGAAACTGCCGCTATAGCAGCACTGGCAGCGCTACAAAGTCTCGCAGGTGACTTGGGCTAAGTATGGATAAACTTAAAAATTACATGGGTCAAAAATAATGATGCATCGCGGCTATTTCGTGTTCATGTTCTTTTCCATAATTTCTTTAAATCTTACTCAAATTAAAGCTGCTTCAAAAGTAACTTCGCCAGTGATCCTGGGCGTCGCTGAGAGTAATCTTCAGCTCGTAAAAATTAGCACTCTTTTAATTGGTGAGTATGACAATGAACCTCAGCGTTATTATTTAACCGGTATGAAGCGTGGCCCAAGTGCTCCGCCAAGATTACATGTAAATATTAGTCTGCTAAAAGAAGGTTCTAGTAACTTTGCACTAGAAGAGCGCGAAGGCAATGAGCATATTGCCCCACCCGCACTAGCACGCTTACGCTCAGTGCAGAGACGACAACTCCCCAGATTCTCATGAGGCTCACTAGTACTCAAACAACCGCATCAACCACTGCAAGTTCTGCGATAACTTGTGTATGGAGCTGGGAAAGGCGACCGAATGTTTGGGTGGCTCGCCCACAGAATACTTTTAGCAACACAAGCGATAACAGCAAATTAAGTGGATTAGCAGGTGCCACACTATGGCTATCGAGCGATGAGCTCTGGCTAGAGACTGCAGGCCAAACTGTGTTGAGTGAACTTGGACGCGCTCGAACTTATGATTGCTATGTTGCTTTAAAACCCCGAGGTGCTAAGGTTCAAATGTTTATGGGTCTAAAAATTCATGATCGGGGTGGCACGGTTGAGCTAATAACCGATGAAACTCCAGCACGTAAACTAAATTTGATGTTACGTCGAGGCACTTGGCCCTCGAACTCAGGCAATAACTTAGTTGAATTACTCATTCTGTATTTGCACGAAGAAGGCGCCAACGATAAATTACAGCCAAGCCTACTTGACACAGGCTGGGCTACACCAGAATCCAGCAGAGTTGGTTTTGGTATTGAAGAAGAAGGTATCCCAGAACCAAAAACTGAAAATGCATGCTGCAAAAAAATTAACTAAATATTATGAAAAAAAACCAAAGTCTTGCGGTGGTGATGGATCCAATCTCAGGTATAAATTTCTCTAAAGACTCAACCTTAGCAATACTGCTAGCTGCAGATGCGAAAAATTTTGATTTATATTATCTAGAACAAAAAGATCTTTGGTTACGCGATGGGGTTTCCTATGCTCGCATAAGACCACTTAAAGTTTTTAAAGAATCCAATCGTTGGTTTGAACTTGGCGAAGCAAAAATAATTCGCTTAGGTGACATAGACGCGATTTTAATGCGCAAAGACCCTCCCTTTAATATGGAATATATTTACTCTACCTATGTTCTAGAACGTGCTGAAGAGCAAGGTGCATTAGTAATAAATAGCCCGCGCGGACTACGCGACATCAATGAAAAAGCCTACACCGCTTGGTTTCCACAATGCTGCGCACCTACACTCATTACACGCAATATGCTTGATATGCAGGAATTTTTACAGGAACAAGGAAAAATTGTATGCAAACCACTCGATGGTATGGGTGGCCGCTCAATATTTGTGATAGATAAAGATGATAAAAACACTAATGTTATCTTTGAGACACTCACGGACTATGGCACGCGCTATGCTATGACGCAACGTTATTTGCCAGAGATTGTTGCTACTGGAGATTCACGTATATTACTAGTTGATGGAAAGGCTGTCCCTTATGCACTGGCACGCATTCCCAGTAAAGCTGATAATCGAGGTAATTTAGCTGCGGGCGCCACCGGTGTGGGTCGGCCGCTAAACTCACGCGATCATTTTTTGGCAGAACAAATTGGGCCGCGGCTAGCTGCAAAAGGCATGTTATTTGTTGGTATCGATGTTATCGGCGGGTATGTTACTGAAATAAATGTTACTAGTCCTACGGGCATTCAAGAGCTAAATAAAAAATTTAATTTAGATATCGGCGGACTACTGATACAAGCTATTCAACAGCGACTTACAATACTTGAGTGATTAACGCACTACTCTTCCGTCCAGCAATCTATCTCCAAACGACTTCACATTTGGTGCTTTTGCTAAATGCAATGCATTTCTTTGGTTAAATTTTAGTAATTTTTATAACTTATCACTTTAGTCACAAACGCTAATTATCATACCTTCAGCAGATGTAAAATCCTTAAACGTGTAATTACTAAAAAATACAATTAAAACTCTTTTTACACTTAATTTTAGGTTGTTTATATAGAGCAATTATCGCCCTGTAATTCATGCCGTCACCCATTGCAATTTAAAAAGTAGTGCATAGCACCTATACAAATCGAAACAGCTGCGTGTGAATTACTAGTTGACGACCGGGTGTGCCGTAGTGGTGGCCCTACCGCACTGGATATCGTGGCCCTAAAAATCGTCCGCGATGCGGTGCTGGCTAACTATTGCCTGCTGTATTTACACGCCATACTGTTCGCCTACAATTTAGCTATGGGTAGCGCTTTGAAAGTGCAGGCTTCGGCCGCATACTTCCCAAATATGAATACGCGTCCCAGTTTCACAAACCAATTGCTCGTGGCCATGCCCTCGCTGGCTGATACAGAATTTTCTCAGTCGGTTACCTTGGTCTGCGAGCACAGCCCTGATGCAGGCGCATTAGGCATCGTCATCAATAAACCGTTGACTATGACTCTAGATGTGGTATTCGAACAAATGAAACTCCAGACCTTGGATCCAGCGCTCGGTCTCGGCTTGGTCTTGTGTGGCGGGCCAGTCAATCGCGAGCGCGGTTTTGTAATTCATCGCAGCGGTGGGGATTGGGATTCCTCACATAAGATTTCTGAGGGCATTCAAGTGACCACCTCGCGCGATGTGCTTGCAGCGATGGCTCAAGGCATAGGCCCTGCCAATGCTTTTGTCGCACTAGGGTATGCCGGCTGGGAGGCGGGCCAGTTAGAGCGTGAAATGAAAGATAACGCCTGGCTCTCACTGCCCGTGGATCAACAAATATTATTTGATACTCCATTTGAGGATCGATGGCATGCGATCTGGCGTCAATTAGGAATTGATGTGGCCCGTATTAGCCATATCGCTGGACATGCCTGAGATTGTTATAGCTTTCGACTATGGCTTACGTCGTATCGGTATCGCTGTTGGTGACACCTTAACTAAAACAGCACGCCCTTTGCGCACTCATCATATCAATGATGGTGGGGCCTTGACCGAGCTTGAGTGGGGCCGCTTGGATACTGAGATTCGCATAGCCGGCGCGCATCGCTTAGTAGTGGGGTGCCCGTATAATACAAATGACAGCTCACAAGCCATGATGGACAAAGCCCGCGCTTTTGGTCTGGGCCTCAGTCAACGTCACGCTCTACCGCTGCATTGGGTCGATGAGCGTTATTCATCAATTGAAGCTACCGAGCAATTACAAGCGCGACGTAAGGCGGGAACGAAACATCAACGCATCGCTAAAGAAGATATCGATAGCGCTGCAGCCGCCATCATTTTAGAGCGGTGGCTCGCAGGTGAAGGAGAGATAACATTATGACTGTAGGATCTAGTAATTTAAAAACGAGCGCTACACCTGCAACGGTTGTGCAATTACGATCAGACGGCTCACTGCGTCACTTGCTAAATCTTGAAGGCTTGCCACGTGCAACGCTAGAGCAGCTACTGACGCGCGCCGCATATTTCTTGCGTGCCTTGGCTGCACCCCCTGCACGCAACACAGCCTTAGCTGGGATCACCGTCGTCAATTTATTCTCTGAACCCTCAACACGGACCCGCTTCTCTTTTGAGCTTGCAGCATTAAGATTGGGGGCTGATGTCTCAATTGTTGAAGTAGAGCTTTCATCTCGTCTAAAAGGCGAGAGTATGCTCGATACTATCGCCACACTTGAGGCTATGCATGTAGATATTTTTGTGGTCCGCGATGCACAAGAAGAAGTTCCTAATCTAGTCGCAGCAAATATCGCTCCATATGTCAGCGTACTCTCTGCAGGTGCTGGAAGTTACTCCCACCCCACACAGGGCTTGCTAGATGCGTTAACCGTGATACAACGCAAGGGACGCATCGAAGATTTATCTATCGCTATTGTCGGCGATGTACGTCACTCCCGGGTCGCACGCTCTGCTTGGCATGCTTTTAGCATCTTAGGCGCCAAAGATTTACGTCTCGTTGCACCCAATGCACTAATGCCTAATAGCAATGAATTTGAAGGCTGTGCGCGCTATTCAAATTTAAATCAGGGTATTAAAGATTGCGATGTCGTGATGATGCTGCGTGTTCAGAAAGAACGTATGACAGCTGCGGCTATCTCGAGTGATGAAGAGTATTTTTCGGAGTGGGGTCTCAGTCAAGCACGTTTATCACATGCTCGCGCTGATGCAATAGTGATGCATCCAGGACCTATGAATCGTGGTATTGAAATCGCCTCGGATGTCGCTGATGGAGTGCAATCAGTCATTCGTGATCAAGTGCGCAATGGCGTTGCAGTACGCATGGCAGTACTTGAAACCGTAATACTAACCCGGCCCCGCCTATGAATTCTGCGATACTTCCAACCCACCGGGGCTCTATTTTCTTAGAGGAAGGAGAAATTCTGGCACAAGTAGCGTTCCCAGAAAGTCAGTATATTATTCGGATCTATGCACCTAAATGTGCGGCACACGCGCAACCAGGCAGCTTTGCGCATTTAACGGTTGATCATGCAATTCCCATGCGACGACCATTATCGATCATGCGTGTCGATTCGCAAGCAGGTTGGATAGATATACTATACAAATGTATTGGTTCTGGCCTCACAGCCTTGGCTCAACGTAAAGTCGGAGAGTCCTTGTCGGTCTTAGGTCCCATCGGGCAAGGGTTTACTTTGCACCCTGAGCGTTACCGTCCGCTATTAATTGGTGGTGGAGTAGGTATTCCACCGATGATTTTTCTCGCAGAATTAATCGCGAATCAAGTTCATAACAAAAACTTGCGCGCACCTTGGCAACCGTTAGTTTTAATGGGCTCGGAAATTCCCTTTCCATTCGCTGCTCGCCCATCTACTATTTTGGTGCCCGGGATTCCCGATGGCGTGATTGCTGCGATGCCACTACTCGATATTTGGGGCATCCCGAGCCGCTTAGCAAGTCGGAGTGGCTTTGCCGGTTGCCATGAAGGTTTTGTTACAGAACTTGCTAGCGCTTGGTTAAAAACCCTATCTCTACAGATCCTCGAGAAAATTGAAATCTTTGCCTGTGGCCCTACCCCAATGCTACAAGCTGTAACGCAAGTAGCTGCTACTTTTGGCTTACCTTGCCAAGTGTCACTAGAAGAGTTTATGGCCTGTGCTGTTGGTGGCTGCGCCGGTTGTACCGTGCTGATCAACACACCTAGCGGTCCAGCAATGAAGCGCGTATGCGTAGATGGCCCCGTCTTTGATGCCTATAGTGTGTTTGATGTTGGTCGCTGAAAGATTTGCAGAGGTGCAAGCACGTATTTCAGCAGCCGCTGTAAAATATGGGCGTCATCGCGAAGATATATGCTTGATTGCTGTCAGCAAAAACCAAACTATAGAAGCCATTACGGAGCTCACCCTACTTGGTCAAAAAGATTTTGGCGAGAATTACTTGCAAGAAGCCTTACCAAAAATCTCTTTATTAAAAGAGAACTCTTTGGTTTGGCATTTTATTGGTCAATTACAATCCAATAAAACTCGTGTCATCGCCGAACAATTTGACTGGGTACACACCCTTGATCGCGCTAAACTCGCCGAACGCTTAAATACGCAACGTCCAAGTCATAAAGCGCCCTTGCAAGTGTGTATAGAAGTGCAACTGAGTGATGAGGCTGGCAAGGGAGGTATTCACTGCAGTGAGTTGCCTGCCTTGATCGAGACAGTAGCCGCCGCACCCC
>SHZO01000038.1 GCA_009692285.1 Gammaproteobacteria bacterium
AAGCAACTGGGTACTGTGGAAATAGCTAAGCCGCTGGTAAAGAGTATTACGGTACGAAAAGGGGATTTACCGTAATACTAAAAAAGGCTAAAAGCCTATAAAAATGGTGGCCGGAGGTGGAATTGAACCACCGACACGCGGATTTTCAATCCGCTGCTCTACCAACTGAGCTATCCGGCCACTTGCTTCGAAAGTTTTCGAATGAGGAGACCTCATTAGAACTGCAAGATCTGCGTACGTCAAGCAAGGAAGCTTGCAAGACATTGATAGTATAGAAAATTAATTAATTTTTCACGCTTGTAGTAGCTCTAAGTGTAATTACGTTGGATGGTGATAGACAACCTCTCCTAAGTGAATACTCCTAAAGTTTTGTTATCTACTACAAAATAGTCGACAAGCTACGGACTTTAGACAGAGCAAGATACTTATGGAGACATCTGCTCAAACTAAGGACGCGCCATATAGATACAACATTAATTCAAGTTTATTAGAATCTATGATTTTTATGGCATTTAAATAAACACCATTTTTTCATTTAATAAAAGCTAAGTTAAGTACTCGAAGACTGACTTTATTGATAGCTAACTAAATCACTCATTCAAGGGCGTGACATAACCAGGGGGCTTCTCTGCACCTGCACCAAATAGAAATTTTTCCATTTCTTCGACAAGAAATTTGCGGGCTTTTGGATCTACGGCAACTAATCGATTTTCATTAATTAGCATTGTTTGATGAGCCACCCAGCTCTGCCAACCCTCTTTAGACACTTGGCGCCAAATACGCGCCCCTAGATCCCCCGGATATGGCAAACGATCTAAGCCGGGGGCCTCCCGCTTCAGTACTACGCAATTTACGATTCTTGTTGCTTTATCTATCATTTTAAAGAATTCCTTGTGCCAGTTGCTGTAGTTATATTCTCGAGCAATTGCCTAACTGGGGCAGGCAAACCAATACGCATTCCACCTTGGACAGAAAGAGGTTTATACCAGAGCGCGGCAATCGGCTCCATAAAAAGTTTCTTAGAAGCGCTTCTGCAACTACTTTGCAGTGGAAGAATCTGCAGGTTAAAGTGCGTGAAGCTGTGATTTATTTTAGGTAAAATATTCAACGGAAGCACAATATCTGTAAAATTTTTTTTGGCATAATTTTGAGCTTGTACTTTACTTTTAAATTCGGGGAAACACCACAGCCCTCCCCAAATTCCTTGCGCTGGTCTACGCTCTAAAAAATAAGAATTTGTCGAATCTTTTATTAATAACATATAAGATTTGCGCGATGATTTACTCAGACCTTTAGCTTTGGGCGAAGGAATCGCATGCTGCATACCATTGATTCGCGTGATACAATTTTCTTTCAATGGGCACTGATCACAAACGGGGTTGTGCCGCGTACAAAGTGTAGCCCCCAAATCCATGATTGCCTGAGTGTAGATTGCTACATTATCTTTTGGCGTAAAATCCTCGGCTAGTTGCCACAAGATCTTCTCAACTCTGAGCTCTCCGGTATAACCTTCAATACCAAAAAAGCGCGCTAGAACCCTTTTAACATTACCATCGAGAATAGGATAATTTGCGTCATAGGCAAGAGCCAATATTGCGCCTGCGGTTGAACGCCCAATCCCTGGCAAACTTAATAACGAACTAAAATTGCTAGGAACCTCTGCTGAAAATTGATCACAAATCTGTTTAGCGGCACGATGTAAGTTACGCGCACGAGCGTAATAACCGAGCCCTGTCCAAATATACAATACCTCATCGATAGAGGCCTCGGCTAAAGTATATATGTCAGGAAATCGCTGCATGAACCGCTCAAAGTATGGGATCACTGTTCCAACCTGTGTCTGCTGCAACATAATTTCAGAGACCCATACACGGTATGGTGTGCGATCTTGCTGCCAGGGGAGATCATGCCGCCCGGCTTTCTTGTGCCATTGCACTAAGGCAGAGCTAAGAACAACAGTGTGTTGAATACGTGTCACAAAGGCATTCTACTCTTGTATATCACAGTTCTAATGCGTCCGGTGTGCGGTGGTACTTAAGTTGCAGCCGGGAGAAATTAAGCTGGGTTTGTTAATCTGTAAATTGAAGTTAAGTTTTTTTGGAGTGTACCCATGGATGCCATCGGACTTGAACCTATTAGCTTAGCGCACGGCTTATTAAAGTATTTACATATTTTATTATTTGTTTACTGGTTAGGTGGAGATGCGGGTGTGTTCTACTCGAGCTCCTTTGTTACGAACCCAAAACTTTCTCGGGATGCTCGGCTAGCAGCCTTCAAGATATTTATCAATCTCGACATGCTTCCCCGATACTGTATGGCTCTGATGTTGACCGTAGGTGGATTGCTCGCTGAATTTATTGGCTACGAACATCCATTGTGGCAAACCGCTGCTATTGTTGTATTAGGCCCTGTTTGGGTTTGGGTTGTTCATACCATTCATTCACGAGAAGGCTCTACCTTGGCAAAAAATCTTGCTGATTGGGATCGCCGTTTTCGGGTGTTTATGATCTTTGCAATTATAGGTTCGGTCGTCTACCACTGGGGTACTGGTCAGCTTGTTCCCTATCCATGGCTCGCTGCTAAATTATTGATCTTTGCCGCGCTTATTTTTTGTGGTTTTATGATTAGAATTAATCTACCCCCTTTCATTGAAGGCTTTAAAACATTAGCTGCAACAGGCCCAACACCCGAAAGTGATCAAAGAATGATTTCGGGTATGTCAGCATGTCGACCTTATGTACTACTTATATGGGCTGGCGTTGCAGTGTCTGCACTACTTGGAGTGCTCAAACCCGTTTAGCCGCTATGATTACGGCATCAAAACCGTAGACCCAGTGGTCTTGCGGTCCTCAAGGTCACGGTGCGCTTTGGCAGCATCAGCCAACGCGTACCGCTGACCAATACGCAACTTCACTTTCTTCGTGGCAATAATACTAAATAATTCACGCGCGCCACTCTCAAGATCTTTACGCTTTGAAATGTAGTTGAAGAGAGAAGGTCGCGTTAAAAATAGAGACCCGCGCTTAGCCAGTTCAACAGGGGCGATAGGTGCGGGTGCCCCGGAAGCATTACCGTAACTAACCATCATTCCCATCGGAGCGAGCGAATCTAAAGATTCGATAAATGTGTCTTTGCCGACTGAGTCATATACAACGGCTACGCCTACACCTTTGGTTAGGCTGCGCACACTTTGGGAAATTACATCGCGATCACGCACCAACACATGTAGGCAACCATTCTTTTTAGCTAGCGATACTTTCTGTTTATTGCCCACAACACCAATTACTTTTGCTCCTAATGCTTTAGCCCACTGACATAAAATAAGACCTACCCCGCCCACTGCAGCATGGATAAGAACCCAATCCCCACGTTTTACACGATAGGTACGACGTAGTAAGAACTGCGCCGTAAGCCCTTTAAGCATTAACGCTGCGGCTTGAGAGTCGCTAATACTTTTTGGAATTTTTACCAATCGGGAAGACGGGACATTACGCAATTGGCAATAACTACCCGGTACTGTGTGAACATAAGCGACTCGATCACCTTTACGAAAACCTTTGGTCTTAGCTCCTAATGAGACCACTACTCCGGCTCCCTCACGACCTAGAATAGCAGGCATAGGCATCGGATATAGTCCGATGCGATCATAGACATCAATGTAATTTAAACCGATCGCAGTATGGCGCAATTGTACTTCGCCTTCGCTCGGCTCCCCCGGACTATGCTCTTCGTACTTCATAGTCTCTGGCCCACCGATCGCATGGACACGAATAGCCTTACTCATAAAAAAACCTTCAAAGTGCAGAGTCGTCAGTCTCGCCCGTACGAATACGAATGACACGATCAATATTTGTTATAAAAATCTTACCATCACCAACTTTTCCAGTTTTGGCAACTTTAATGATGGCATCAGTAACTTGATCAACTAAGTCACTACGCACAGCCACTTCGATGCGTGTCTTAGGCACGAAATCGACGACGTACTCTGCGCCACGGTAAAGCTCCGTATGTCCGCGCTGACGACCGAAACCTTTAACTTCTGTGACTGTCATACCGGAAACTCCGATATCCGAGAGTGCGGCACGCACATCATCAAGTTTAAAGGGCTTAATTATGGCAGTTATGAGTTTCATATATGCTTGCTCCTAATATAAGTGCGAGGCGTATCAGCAGATGTATTGCACCTTCTGTGCCATATCTACTTACGTTCCTAATGTACTAAATTTTCGGTCTTATTATCTCGCCATCACCTCGCGCATGCGACATTATGGCGCAGTTTAAACCTCTTTAGTGTACAGCCGTGGTGCGCTTGGCCCATAAACAGGACAAATACTTTACTAAGAGGTAGAGTCTACCCGGCATCATGAATAAAGATATTGTCATTGTAGGAGCCGGCCAAGCAGCTGCGCAAACGGCAGATGCACTCCGGCGGCGTGGCTACATAGGTAGGATTACTTTAGTGGGAGATGAGCCTTATTTGCCCTATCAACGCCCACCCTTATCAAAGAAATACCTTGCTAATGAATTAGAGATCAGCCGTTTATTCCTCAGACAGCAAACACACTATGAGCAACATCAAATAAAGCTGTGTTTAAATCAACGTGCAACTTCCATAAACCGTAGAGCGCAAAGTTTGCAGCTTACAGATGGCCAAACACTACACTATGACTCCCTAGTGCTCGCCACAGGTGCACGAGCACGCAAGATAAATGCTAATGGCAGTGGTTTACGGGGTATTTTTTATCTGCGCTCACTGTTAGACGCTGATACTTTGCGCGCAGAGCTGGCTCCAGGTAAGCACGCCGTGATTATCGGAGGTGGTTATATTGGGCTGGAAATTGCTGCAACTTTGCGCCACTTGCACATAGAGGTCACTATCTTAGAGATGGCCGGGTGCTTACTCTCGCGTGTAGTTGCCGAACCAGTATCGAATTTTTATAAAACAGAGCATGCACGCCATGGCGTCAGTATCAAATTTAGGGCTCAGTTAGCAGAGTACATCAGCGATTCGTCAGATCGTGTCTGTGCCGTTAGGACCACAAATGGAGATGAATATAAAGCCGACCTTGTAATAGTAGGCATTGGAGCCGTGCCCAATGACGAACTGGCCCATGATGCAGGACTTGTTTGCGAGAATGGCATCATAGTTGATGAATATTGCCGCACTAGTGATCCAAATATTTATTCCATAGGCGATTGTAGCAATCACCTTTCTTTGCATTACGGCTTGCGAGTCCGCCTAGAGTCCGTCGATAGTGCATTCGAACAAGCCAATACTTTAGCAAATAATTTATTGGGAACGCCTCTTGCCCATGACTGCATACCTTGGTTTTGGTCTGATCAATATCACCATAAACTTTTAATTGTTGGCTTGGCGCAAGCCGCAGATCAAATAGTGCTACGCGGCGAGCCTGCAACAACTACATTTTCTTGCTGTCACCTACGCCAAGGTGAATTAGTGGCTATTGACACCGTGAACCAAGCTAAAGATCACATGGCCGCGCGGAAACTGATTGCAGCACGCATACGGCCTAATCTAGTTAAACTTGCTGACCCGAGGATCTCCCTTAAAGATTGTGCTCAATAGTCGTGAACTCTCAAGTACGTGCGGTCACGGGTAACTCGGGGTAACGCCCGAGACGCAGCACCATTAATAATGAAATAGCAAACATGCAGACATACACCCACAGAGCTGGGGTATGGGTCCCCCAAGCGTCATAGACCAAGTTGGTAGTAAGAGCCGCACTTCCTGAACCAAAAGTCCACGCAGCATACTGCCAACCATAATTCTCAGCATAAGCAAGATTGCCAAAATAACGTGTAATTAATACAGCAATTACGTCCAATTCTGCGCCCCCTGCCAGCCCAACACAAACTGCTGCAATGAGTGCTGTCGTGCCATTGGCATCAAGGGCGAGTAAAGTTACTCCGACTAGAGGGAATATCAGAATAATAGCGGCCACTAGGGGAACAAAGAAACGATCCATAAGAAACCCAGCAAAGGCACGCCCGACAATTAATGCGAGTCCCAAAGCACCTGAAATTGCAGCAGCCTGCTCTGGTTGAATCCCGCGAGCGCGCAAAATAGGCACAAGCGGAATTAAAACTCCGCCAATCCCAAAGGCTAGGAGCAGAAAAGCAATCCACATCTGCCAAAAACGAAACATGCGTCGTGATTCAGCACCCGTGTAGCCTAACAAAGGCAACGTATTTTTTACTGCGGCCAAATTATTAGCCGCAACAGGCTCTAAAGCTTGACCATCTAATCCTAAACCCACATCCGCAGGAGAGTCTTTAAGTTTCCATAAAATTAGTGGGAGCGTGACTAACAAAGACAACGCCCCTAAGCCAAACCAGGCACCGCGCCAACCTACTGCACCAATAAGATATTGCGACATAGAAGCAAGCACTGCACCACCAATACCAATACCTGCTAGTGCAGCGCCGAAAGCTTGCCCACGGCGATGATCAAACCAAGCTGCAATTACCCGTGAATAAGCAATGGACGAGGTGCCAGCGCCAATAATTGGGACAATAGCGAAGATCGCATAGAAGTGCAGCAGACTTGGTGTGAGCCAATAGAGGGAAATTAATGCAAACCCAAATAGGGTGACGCAAATTAGCGCCCAACGACGCACGCCTTGGCGGTCAAACAATCGACCAATATAAAGTGCGGTAGCTACAGTCACCAACGTACCTACTAAGGTCACAGCCGAATACTGGCTTTGAGTCCATCCGAATTCTTTTGTAATTGGTCCTTGAAAAATTCCCACCGCAAAGAGGTTAATAGAAGCGGTACCAGTCGCCATACCAATCATGGTAACAAACACGACACCTCGAGTGCCTTGGGGCAAAGGCGCTAAAACAATTGCAGCAATAGCCATGGCGATCATAGCTGAGCGAAATAAGGGCGGGACAAATGCAGCAGCGCCTAATAAAACAACGCCAACCAATAGAAAAATTGGATTTAGGTGCTGCAGCGCGCCTTTAGATTGATACTGCATTTTACCTCCTTATTAAAATTAGCAACAGATACACTACCACCTAAATCATAGCCGGAATGGGAAATAAAATGCTTGCAATAGCAATTCATGGCGGTGCAGGGGTCATTGCACCCGAGCATTTAAGTGCCAATCAAGGCGCGGCTTATCGTCTGGGAATCACGACTGCAATTGATGCGGGGTACCGCGCACTTGAAGCTGGCTCTAGTAGTCTTGATGCAGTCGTCATTGCCGTGCGGTCATTAGAGGATAACCCACTATTTAACGCCGGATGTGGAGCGGTATTAAACCATGATGGGGAAGCGGTACACGAGGCTTCAATAATGGATGGTCGTAACTTGCGGGCAGGTGCGGTGGCAGGCCTACGTCATATTCGCAATCCTATAGATCTCGCACGCTGTGTCATGGAATGCTCCGAACATGTCCTGCTCTATGGCCAAGGCGCCGAAAACTTTGCAACACAACAAGGTATTGCGTATGTCCCAAATAAATACTTCATTACAGAGCATCGTCAAAAACAACTCACCCGAATTTTAAGTGGTGATACAAAATATAAGCATGAAATTACCGGCTTAGGCACTGTCGGTGCAGTCGCCGTTGATCAACATGGAAATCTTGCTGCAGCAACCTCCACGGGAGGAATGGTTAATAAAAAATGGTCGCGAATTGGTGATTCGCCCATTATTGGCGCCGGAACTTATGCTGATAACGCAAGCTGCGCAGTGTCCGCAACCGGTCATGGCGAATATTTTATACGCTCAGTCGTGGCCTATGATATTTGCGCAATGATGCAGTATACGGGTTGCTCTCTGGAAGAGGCTGCCCAAGAGATCATACAAGTTAAACTAAAAAAACGGGGGGGGGAAGGTGGCATCATTGCGGTCGATGTACAAGGTAACATCGTGATGGAGTTTAATAGCATTGGCATGTTTCGTGGTATGCGCAACGCTAGAGGGCAGCAATATTCAGCTATTTACTCAGAATAATTTATGCTAAATAATTTTTTATAAAGATGTCAAAGTTTTCACGAGGTTGATTTTCTAAGAAATATAATTTTTCTAACGACTCCTCTGCCTCCTTTGAAAACTCAGATATTCGTAATGCGTTAGGTTGATATAAGCCCATAAAATAAGCCTTGTGTTGTGCTGAAACTCTTAAAGACAGCTCAAAAAAAGACTCTCCGGTATCACGTAGCTCTCTGATAATTCGCGCTGATGGCGTAAGTGCAACGTCATCGAATTTCGCTGACTGCACAGCAAGCGCAGAGGCATAGGGTTTCTGAGGATCACCAGCGTCAAGCATGTCGCAAATGCCCTGCATTTGATCTAAGATTTCACGGGCCCAATCTTGCATTGGCACTTGCTTGCCATTACGACTAAGCGTGAGATTAGGCTCTCTGCCGCGACGTGCCACCGTTACGTGATTTTGTTCCAGCACAGCTTGCTCGGAACTGTCAATCAATGGACTCTCACGCATTAAGCACAGTGCTAAAAAAGCTTCTATAAAGCGCATTTTATTTTGATTTACGCCTACTGGATCAAATGGACTGACGTCCAGAGCACGCACTTCAACATACTCTACACCCGATCGCTGTAATGCTTTAGTAGGGCGCTCTCCAGAGCGCGCCACACGCTTAGGTCTAATAAAGCTGTAATATTCATTTTCGATTTGCAGCAAATTAGAATTAAGCTGTCGATAGTGGCCATCTACCTTTACACCAATTTTTTCATAATCAGCATTAGGGGTTGAAATAGCACTCGTGAGATCGTGAATATATTCATTTAAACTGTTTACCGAAACTTCTAGGCCTGATTGATTTTTGTTCCGATAACCTAGATCGCTCATACGTAAAGATGTAGCAAAAGGCTCCCACCCAGTCCCCAGGTTAAAGTCTGGCAACTCTACGCCACGTGCACGTAAGAACGACTTACAAACTGCGGGAGAAACGCCAAATAGATATAGCACTAACCAACCATGGCGGCGGTAATTACGTAGTAAATCAAAGTAACTTTCTGAAATAAAATTCTGGCTTTTATCATGGGTTTCGCGTGCCGCAGCCCAAACTTCCCATAATTTATCAGGAAAAGAGTAATTGAAGTGCACGCCAGAAATCGCTTGCATAACCCGCCCATAGCGCAATCCTAGCCCTTCACGATAAACAGTTTTCAACCGACCAATATTAGAAGTTCCATACTGAGCAATCGGGATACTAGCATCACCATCAACTACGCAGGGCATACTGGTAGCCCACAATAATTCATCATCTAAATTTTGATATACAAACTGGTGTAAGTCGCATAAGTACTGTAGTAATTCCCAATTGGTATTGAACGTAGGGGTAACTAGTTCAATCAAGGCCTCAGAGTAATCCGTAGTAATATGTTCATTAGTAAGTGCAGAACCAAAGGCAGCAGGATGCAGAGTCTGCATAATATGACCGTCTGGAGAGACGCGAAGAGATTCTTTCTCAACGCCACGGCGACCTGCATTTAAAATGCTTGTATCACCGGCATTAATTAATGAAGCCAGCCGCTTCTCGTAGCTTCGGTCAATTCGTGAACGAACCATATTGAACTACCAAGTAATTTTGCCTGCAAGTACATCGCGAACTAGAGCCAAATCACCACACAAACTATAGAATGGATGCTTAAATGAAGCAGGTCTATTTTTTTCAAAAAAAATATGCCCGGCCCATGCGAAACTATAAGCACTAAAAATTGCCGTTATAGCCAGCCAAGGCTGGGTCCATAGTATCGCAGATAATCCCTGCACAAAGGCGCCGAGCGTACCCACTACATGCAAGCGCCGTGAAGTACGATGGGTATGTTCGGTCAGATAAAATGAGTAGAACTCAGAAAAACAATCGAATTTTTTCGGCATTATATACGACATTGTCTACTCTCTAATTAACAGAAGAAGTGCTCATATTCGTTTGATGCTTAACCCTCATTCAGCTAATCCTACACGCGACTTGGCACTCACACCAACTTGACTAGCGTCCACCACCATCTGAAAACTCCTAAGGATATTGCCTTTATACAGACCCAAAAAAGGCAGCGGCTTTTCTGATGTAGAAAATATGAAGATATTCAGACATTTTTAACTGTACGACAGACATGCTATTTTCTGTGATATTTGCCTGTATTACTGGGCTATAGTTTAGTGCCCTGACGCAAATGTTAGATTGAAGCAAAAGTTTGGTGGCTATAAGCGACGAGTCACGCAAATAGATCTGTGCTTATTTCGTACATTTAAAAATGAGAGCCTGGCGCCTAATCACCCTAACAGATATCCCATGACACCCAATATCACCACGACGTCTAAAATTGACTCTTCATTCAGTTGGCTGAGCAATCTGTTAATCTGAATAATCATAGAACAAGAAACGGCCCATAATGGCCGTAGATCAAAATGAGCTTAATATTATCATTAAGGCTGCCATGACTTGAACCATCAGCGCCTTCTTAAAAAGAACTCAGCAACGCTCATAATACGCGCGTGCAAAGTTTGAGAGGCTGTCAAATTAACTAGATTTACGTTATTTTGCTCTCACACCGGTGCGGCACACAACCATAACCTACTTTATAGAGAACAGGCCCATGATCCTACACAACCTAAATAACCTCAATCGCCTTTTCCTGAGCACACTTTGCTGTAGCATATTGGCCGCCTGTACATCTATTGGCAACCATACCCAAAGCTCTGTAAATATCTCACTTATTGGCAGCCGTACACTGTACCCATCAACTTATGTAGCTGCAGTTTCATCCCCTGTATTAATCCGCGGCGCAACAATTCTCTCTGGCACGGGTGCTCGCTTAGACAATACCGATATACTTTTAAGCGAAGGCAAAGTAATCGCGCTTGGTCGAGCATTACTAGCGCCTGTAAATGCGCGCATTATTGAAGGACAGAGTAAATGGGTGACGCCTGGTTTAATTGATGTCCATTCACACTTAGGGGTGTACCCCTCTCCGGGTGTTATAGCCCATGACGACGGTAACGAAGCCACTTCGCCTAATACCGCCAATGTTTGGGCCGAGCATTCGGTGTGGCCACAAGACCCAGGCTTCACTACCGCACTCGAAGGGGGAATCACTACGCTGGAAATTCTTCCAGGGTCGGCCAATCTCTTTGGCGGGAGATCTGTAGTTCTAAAAAACGTACATTCCACCACCTATCAGGGTATGAAATTTCCTGGTGCGCCACAGGGTCTAAAGATGGCTTGCGGCGAAAATCCTAAACGCGTTTATGGCTCACGCGGTATTGCCCCCTCAACTCGAATGGGCAATGTGGCTATTTGGCGCGCGCAATGGATTGAAGCGCAGGAATACCAGCGTAATTTACAAGAATATGAGAGAAAAGTTGCAGCAGGAAACAAAGACGCCAATCCACCCAAGCGTGATCTGAAACTAGAAACCCTTGCGGCTGTCATGCGCGGTGAAATTCTCGTGCAAAATCATTGTTACCGTGCTGATGAAATGGCTACGGTATTAGATATGGCGAATGAATTTAACTACAAAGTTACAGCATTTCATCATGCGGTGGAAGCCTACAAAATTTCTAATTTACTAGCCGCACAAGGCGTATGCGCAGCCATGTGGGTAGATTGGTGGGGATTTAAAATGGAATCCTATGATGGCATTCCAGAAAATATTGCGTTAGTGGATGCAGCGCCGGGCGGCTGCGCTATTATCCACTCTGATTCTGAAGTTGGCATACAAAGATTAAATCAAGAAGCTGCTAAAGCCATGACATATGGAAAAAAAATGGGCTTAACACTGCCTCCTGAACATGTGATTACCTGGCTTACTGCAAATCCTGCCCGTGCGCTCGGTATCAGTAAATATACTGGCACACTTGAACTGGGAAAGATGGCAGATGTAGTGGTATGGAGTGGCAACCCATTTAGTGTTCATGCGCTCACTGAACAGGTGTTTATTGATGGTGTACTACGCTTCGAGCGTAGTGCCCCACACACAACACCTGAGTCTGATTTTTTATTAGGACAACCAGCCACCGCACTAACGACCCCGGTGACACCATGAGCCGCAGCCTAATTGTACTTTGCATGACTGTAAATATAGTGCTCCCTCTACCTGCTTTAACACAGAACAGTACGTTACTGCTACGAAACACAACTTTATACACCGCTTCACGCGGCTCAATTGAGCCTCTACTTGCAACCGATATCTTAGTTCAAGACGGTCGTATCACTAATATAGGTCAAAAATTAACCCCTCCTATAGGCGTGCCTATTATAGATGCACAGGGTCGCTCTGTAACTCCGGGTCTCTTTGGTGGTTTGGGTCGCATTGGTTTAGAAGAAATTGGCTTAGAACCCTCTACTGGTGACTACGCGCAGCGTCTTGGACAAATGCGTCCTGAATTCGATGTATCACTCGCATACAACCCAGAATCTATGTCATTAGGCGTGCACCGAAGTAACGGCATTACTTTTGCTATGTTAGCTCCGTCATCAGAAACTAACAGTAGCATTATTGCAGGGCTTGGAGCCCCAGTGAGTTTAAATGGCAGCGCGCCAAGCACTGCACGTTCTATGTTCATCGATCTGGGTGGTGACTCCAATCATCTTTCTGGTGGCAGTCGTGCTGCGCAATTTATGTTACTACGTCAGGCAGTGATAGAAGCTCGCGCACCAAATTTAGTTATGGTGCACGATGAGCGTTTGCTTACTCCGGCTGGCCGACAAACTTTGATTGATTTTCTCAAAGGCTCTGGTCCCTTTGTATTTGATGTCGATCGCGCCTCAGATATTCGGCAGACCATTGCCTTTGTACAAGCTGAAAAAATTAGCGCTATCATTCGCGGCGGTGGTGAAGCTTGGCGCGTAGCAGCAGAACTGGCAGCAGCGCATATCCCTGTAATCTTAGATCCTCTCAATAATCTACCTGCGAGTTTTGATTTAATTGGTGCCACACTTGAGAATGCCGCCCGCTTACGGGCTGCAGGAGTCACCGTGGCTATTTCAATGCGAAGTCCTGGCATCGATGAAGCAGCTCGGATCAGGCAAGCGGCGGGGAATGCGGTGGCGCATGGTCTGTCATGGGCTGATGGATTGGCGGCTATCACACGCATTCCAGCAGAAATATTTGGTGTTGCGGATCGTTTTGGTGTAATCGAAAAGGGACGCCTCGCAGATTTAGTCTTGTGGTCCGGCGATCCACTCGATGTAACTAGCCTACCAGAACTTGTCCTCGCAAGCGGCAAAGAACAGTCCCTGCAATCACGTCAAACAGCTCTACGCGATCGTTACTTTGAACGTTTAAAACAAGGAACAGCGCACTAATGTTAGTAGGTGCAGGGGTGCGTCGTGTGGCCATTATTGGTGGCATACGTATTCCATTTGCACGTGCGCACGGGGCTTATGCAACCTTAAGCAATCAAGTGATGCTCACTAAGACGCTAGGTGCGCTCGTGACTCGCTTTGGCGTGCATGGGATGCGCTTAGGTGAAGTCGCTGCTGGCGCAGTGATGAAACACCCAAAAGACTTTAATTTAGTCCGCGAGTGTGTTTTGGACTCTGGGCTCCATCCACAGACCCCCGCCTTGGATTTACAGCGCGCTTGTGGCACCAGTCTAGAAGCCGCTATTTTAATCGCCAATAAAATAGCACTGGGGCAAATCGATGCGGGTATTGCAGGGGGCGTGGACAGCGTCAGTGACCCCCCCTTAGTGTATCCTCGTATTTACCAGCAGTTATTACTGCGTGCATACCGCGCAAGCAGTACTTGGAGCCGTCTAAAACCTTTCTTTGGCTTGCGAGCGCAACACTTTAAACCAGAATTTCCCAACGCAAACGAACCACACACAAAACTCTCCATGGGGGAGAGTTGCGAACGCATGGCTCAACAATGGGGCATCACCCGTGCCGATCAAGATCAACTAGCGCTCGAGAGTCACCTAAGGGCAGCGCAAGCCTGGCGCACAGGTTTCTTTGATGATCTCGTCGTAGACTGTAATGGTTTAAAACAAGATGACAATCTACGTGCAGATAGCTCTCTAGCGAAGCTTGCACGCCTAGAGCCGAGTTTTGATCACAGCCTCCGCGGTACGCTCACAGCAGGCAATAGCAGCACCTTAACCGACGGTGCTTCGAGCGTATTACTTGCGAGCGAAGCTTGGGCACACATGCATGGCCTACCTGTCTTAGCTTATCTAACGTTTGGGAAAGCATGGGCGGTTGATTTTGCCAACAGCCCTGAAGGCTTATTAATGGCACCCGCCTACGCGATACCTGCCATGTTGCGCGACGCACAACTAAATTTAACAGATTTTGACTACTACGAAATCCATGAGGCCTTTGCAGCACAAGTATTGTGCACATTAAAAGCATGGGAATCTCCAGATTTTTGCGCCAAGCAATTGGGACTCCCGATAGTGCTTGGTAGCATTGATAGGACGAAGCTTAATGTGTGCGGCAGTAGTTTAGCGCTTGGACATCCTTTCGCCGCTACGGGCACACGTATATTAAGTACGCTCGCCAAAATTTTGACAAATCAACATAATGTAGGTGGCAAAATACGCCGTGGTTTGATTTCTGTGTGCACTGCAGGCGGCATGGGCGTGACTGCAATTTTAGAATCTGCCATATAAAAAACTAAATCTTTCCTGAACT
>SHZO01000039.1 GCA_009692285.1 Gammaproteobacteria bacterium
AGTTTCCCCATACATGAGGTACCCGATGGAAACTCCCGACTCGAGTGCCCATTGTTGCAACACTTGGCGCTCACTCGGAGCAGTAATAAGTACAGTGACGTTGGCAGCAATTCGCAAAAGCAGCTCCAAAACTTCGAGGTAATCTGTACTCACTAAGACCGTTCGACCCGCCGCATCGCGTAACAAATCACTCTCGATTATTGAGCGCACATTACGCCCGAGATGGCTGGCTACAGGAGCGGTATTTATTTTAAGGCGTTGCAAACGCAGAGAAAGCGAGTCGGCATGTATAGATCGTAAATAAGCACGTGCCTCAGATAAACCTGGCTCATTTGGATCTAAACCTTCAAGCAACAAAACCAGCAAGTTAGTAGCGAATCCTGGTGTAACTACAGGCACATATTCCACTCGCTGCCCAAGCCTTAAGCGACGCAGCAACCCCGCCTGCGCGAGCTGCTTAAGATGGCGTGAGACATTTGGCTCGCTATCCCGAGTCGCAACAGCTAGCTCAGTAACATTCGTAGGACGATCGGCACACAATCGGAGTAAACGTAGACGCACCGGATCTGCAACAGCGCGCAAACAACCAGCCATGACTAGATTTGAGGCTATTATTTCAGAATTACTCAACATTGTAATATTTATTTTAGAGTCTTAAGTCATTGTTTTCAAGTCAAACTGCAAAAACAACGTTTAAAATTCGAGAATAATGCCTGCCCACCCCCTGACCAACCTCCCCACTTTAACGCTGGCAATCACTACGCATGAACGTCCAGAGGCGCTCGCGGCTATCCTGAAGAGTCTGCGTAGCCAAAGCTACGCCCCCTCAGAAGTACTGATTGCTGATGATGGCTCTGGAGCAGCCACAACGGAAGTTATCGCAGCCTTCAAATCACAAAGCCCATACCCCGTAAAATACCTACGTCAAGAACATCAAGGATTTAGAGTTGCCCGATTACGAAATCTAGCCATAGCAGCTGCAAGTTTTGATTATTTGTTATTAATTGATGGAGATATGCTATTGCATCAGGAGTTCATCGCTGACCATATAAAGATGGCGTGTCACGGTTACTACACTCAAGGTTTACGCGTTCAGCTATCCAGTCAACGCACAACTTCTTTAATAAAAGAACCAACAAAACTACCTAATTTTTTTGATCGAAACCTAGGTCTGCGCCGCCTACACACACTTCACTGCGCCACTTTGCAACCTCTGTTACGATACATCGGTAATAAGCTCATTGCGATAAAGTCCTGCAATCAAGCTTTTTGGCGTGAAGATTTATTGAAAATTAATGGCTTCAACGAATTAATCGAAGGTTGGGGGGCAGAAGACAAAGAACTATGCGCCAGACTTGAGCACTCAGGAATTCGCCGCCAAACTTTACTAGGGGGCGGCATTGCATTCCATTTACATCATCCTCCTGCCGAGCGCATACGGCGTAAGGAAAATGAAGCCATTTTTCAACTTACAGTGCTAAACAAAATTCTTCGTTGCGAGCAAGGTGTACAAGCACACATAGAAGCACTACATGTTAAGATTACAGCCCAAGAATAGGAGCCTTAAGTGTCTGGGCAGCTAATAACCGGAAAACTCGTCCTCGCACGTCACGGCCAAAGCACATGGAACGTCAGCAATCTTTTTACAGGCTGGACAGATGTTGATCTCTCGACACAAGGACGTATCGAAGCAGCTGCCGCAGGGGCTCAACTACTGCGCGAGAATATTAGTGTGGATATCGCGTTCACATCTTTACTCAAGCGCGCGATTCGTACGCTGTGGATCATGCTTGATGAAACCGATCGTATGTGGATCCCAATAGAAAGTAGTTGGCGATTAAATGAACGTCATTACGGCACACTACAAGGGCTAAATAAAGCAGAAACAGTCGCCAAGCACGGCGAAGATAAAGTCAAAGAATGGCGGCGCAGTTACGATATACCACCGCCAAAATTGACCCTAGATGATCTGCGCCATCCGCGTTTCGATAGTCGGTACACCGGCATCGACCCGACTCTACTACCTTCCACTGAATCACTTAAAGAAACTCTAGTGCGCGTTTTACCTTTTTGGGAAACACGCATCGCACCCGAACTGCGCGCAGGTCACAATGTCTTGGTTGTTGCACATGGCAACAGTTTGCGCGCAATGATTAAAATGCTGGATGGCATTGCAGATAGCGTTATTACTGAACTCAATATTCCGACTGGCGCACCATTACTTTACAATTTAGACGCTAACCTGAAACCCTTGAGTAGTCGCTACTTAGGCGATACGGCATTCATTCTCTCTGCAATAGACGCCGTAAAACGACAAACTAAACCAGATGGAAAACAGTAAAAAAGCACAAGTAAAATATCAGTTCCGATTTAGGAAATACTCGGGCCTGGTGCCCAACCGTCGTAGCGCCCACCGGCAGCCACGACTAATTCAGCTAAACGCCGCGTGCGGGGACGGAGAGTTTCAATATTTAAGTGCATCACATGCCGAGCATGAACACTATATGGGTAGTCATTGCTGTCGCTAACTGCGGACACATCTACGCTGTACCCTTCCAAACGTAGTACAGCTGCAATAGTCTCTGCGGTAGCTGAAGCTGGCATAGCAAGAAAGAAATCAACCTCAATGGGTGTAAATAGACTCATCCCACTGCGTCGAAGACGCTCAATAAGTTGGGTATCCCAATCTTTTTTTTCCGGTCGAGTCATTAGTCGCAATTGGTACGCAATACGCCAAACCGCAATACCAGCAGCAGCAATCAAGAATGAAGTGAAAATATCCATATCTGTTCTAGAAGTATAAATCTAAATGTCATATCTTGGACTGCGCTTTTCTAAAAAAGCTCTCATACCCTCAAGCCCTTCAGCCGAAGAAGCTTGGGTAGAAATTACTTCTCTTTCTAAGTCTAAATGTACAGCTAGATCTGCATGAGACATAGATAATAGTTTCTTAGTTTTTGCATACGAATTGCGCGGACCAGACGCTAAACGCTCAGCCAAACTAAGCGCATGCTGGAGTAGCTTATTATCAGCCACTACCTCATTGACTAATCCCCAATCTAAAGCGTCCGCCGCCATCAAAACACGGTTATTGAGAAGTAAGTCCATAGCACGCTTTCGACCTATTAAAATTGGTAGAAAGAACGACGTACTAGCATCTGGAGTAAGTGCAACCCCCGTATAAGCCAAAGAAAACTTAGCGCTCTCAGCGCATAAGGCAAGATCAGACATAGCCACGAAACCAACTCCCGCACCAGCGGCAGCACCATTTACTGCCGCAATTACAGGAACAGGCATACATACGAAAGTAAGAATAGCAGCATGCAGATCAGCAGTAAGCTCTAACAAATGATTTTTTACCGAACCAATTTCGCTTAACATTCCGCGCAGATCACCACCAAAACAAAAATTTTTACCAGCGCCAGTAATAACTACTGCACGCACAGCTGAACTCTGCTCGCAAGTACGCGCGGCACTCAAAAGATCGTGCGCCATGGATTTATTTAAAACATTAGAGTTTTCTGGGCGATTTAGTGTTATTAGCGCCACATTTCCATAGTACTCAAGCAATACAGAAGAGCTCATTGATGAATTAAAGGGTAAGTATTTCATGAATTTTATTCGTCAGGTGCGATCGTCACACGTAGGCCCTTTAGAGCCTCTGTCATTTCAATTTGACAGGATAATCTCGAAGTTTCTTTTTTGTAAGCTAACTCATCAAGAAGTTCGCACTCATCAGACATAGGCGCAGCTAATTTAGTAACCCACTCTGGTGCAATATAAATGTGGCATGTAGCACAAGAACACATACCGCCGCAAACGGCAGAGATACCATAATCAAGCTCACGTAACGCTTCCATCACTTTAAAGCCAACAGTTACCTCAACATCATGCTCATTACCATCACGATCAACAACTTTTAATAAAGCCATAATACATCCTTCGAATCTGATCCATAAATAATCCGCTAGTTTGCCTGAATATAGCAACTAAGCGCTACCCGTTTTCCACCCTATGCCATGACGGTGACAACGCATACCATAGTAAATCAACCACTTTCCGTAATTGCAGTAAGGCTGAAAGACGCTCGCAAGGAAAGCAGTTTATATCTGCCGGTTGCAATCCTGGTGTCATCGCTAACAAAGCAGCCGTATCTTCTAAAGGGTCTCCCGCATGCGCATATTCCCAGTCTAACAATTGAAGAGATCCATCCATTCGAACCAAAATATTTTTTGGATTTAAATCACTATGTACTAAGCATAATGGCAGCGATAAGTTTGAAAAAGGCTGCCATTTCTCCTGCGCTTCCTGTACTACAGACGCAAACTCCAACGAACGTTCTGGATAATGAAGAGCAACCTCACCCATTAGTTGGGTTATGCGTACGCTAGGATTCATCGCCGTTAATTCATGGGGCAAAGGAACTTCTTTTAATTTAGCAAGGATCTGTTGCATAGCCAAACATCTCTGCGGCAACTCGAACCAATTTTCTTCTAAGGGTGTGCCCATAATATATGGCATGATTAATATACGCTGTGTAGCATCAAAATATTGCACACTAGGAGCTAAACCACAAACAGCAGCTGCACGCTGTGCAAGCACTTCACTATACATATCTGCGCCTAGTGACTGTGCAACCATTTCCGGCGCCCACTGCCGAATAACGCTCTCGCCCATATAGCTGCGAAAGCGATAGAGTTTATTAAAACCTCCTGAAGATAGAGCTATCAGAGTTTTTTTTGATACCACGTACGAAAACCAAAAATAGCAATAATGCAATAGATAATATAAAGCAAAGCTACAAATGCCAAACCTTGAACAGCATACAGATAACAAGAAATGACATCGACAAAAATCCAGTAAATCCAGTTTTCCAGAAGCACTCGCGCCACCATATAAGTAGCTAGCAAACTAGCTAACATAACTGCAGCATCAAGCCGTGGCCAGGCCGCGCCCGTATTGGCTGTTAACCAGGGCCCAGACAAATAGGCGATTACTAGAATCAAAGGTAACGCAATGATATGACGCTGCCATGGCCAAGTTTTAATCTTGAGCGTGGCACTTTGGCTCCTCGACCACTGCCAAAAACCATAGGCTGACATCACTACATAAATACTTTGCAATGCGGCTTGTAAGGGCAACTGTGCTCCAAAGGCAAGTCCCGCCAACACACCAGAAGACACCGCTCCCCATACCCAACACCAACGCGATCGACGTACAACCAACAAAACATAAACAATACCAGTGAAGACCGCGATCAGCTCCAGAGGGGAAGCTCCACGTAGCTGTAGGATAAAGGTTGATAACATTTAACGCATAGCGTACCAGAGTGATACGCCGCCCTGGCGAGGATCTGCTTTTTGCACATAAAGGCGATTAGGGTAATCTGGCGGTTCATTTCCAAAATAAAAGCCCCGCTGAGCGTAGTTTTGGTTAAGGGCATTCTTGACCCAAACACTAGCTCCCCAACGCTCAGTTTCATAACCAGCGCGTAAGTTAGCCAGAATGTATGGTGTAGATTGCTGACCATGACTATCAGAATAATAAAATGCTGCAACTTTCTGCGCATCAGTGCGAACATACCAGCCCAGTGGCGTACGGTAACTGGCGGTCACACTAATCTGGTAGCGAGGTGAATGTGCTTGATCGCGGCCATTCAGGTTTTCAGGGCCTAATTCGTAGCTGAGAAACCGTGCACGCAAAACGCCCAAGCTTACCCCTAAGAAGACTCGCTCACTGGCCTGCCATGCTGCAGAACCCTCTAAACCAAAGTTTACCCCACGTGCAGCATTTTCAGTGAGATAGATGAAACTTAAAGGATCACCTGGAATAAGTTGCACCGAGGTACTCGCCTGCTGAGCAATGCGTCGCATTACAAATGCTGCCAAATCTAAACTCAAAGTACGTTCAGAATTGTTAAACTTATAACCTAATTCAACACTGTGCAAAAACTCAGGCGCGTATTTGCGGCGTGTATCTGGCACTAATACTCCTATATTGAATCCACCTCCTTTATAACCCCGCGCAAGCGTAATATAAGCTCGGCGATGAGGATCGAACGAATATTCAACCGAAAGATTGCCGCCTAATGCCTGCTCCCCCGGAGCTAACCGACTACCATCGCTATCGGTATAGCGGGTGGTTCGGCGCTCCCCACGTAGCCCTGCACTAACTAAATAGTTAAGTGTCATTTGATATCTATAGTTCCCATAGAGTGCCACTTGATTCGCACTGTAATCACTCTGTAGAGCGCGGTATATTTCTCCGTTATAAAGATCAAGCTGGTCATTAGCTTCTATTACGCGAAGCCCATAGAGTCCTAAAATCCAATCCGAACTACCCGCACCGGATAATTGTAGCGAGGAGAGTGCTCTAAAATCTTGTGAAATAGTACGATGCTCACGTGCAAAACTTGAGGTAAAATCGTACTTACGGTCAGCCCCCCAATCACCATCAAAAGTATAATTAATATTGGCATCAGAAAAAGCACTGACACTACGCAAAATATAATTTTCAGAGGCCAAATAATCTAGTGTTGCTGAGAGCCCGCGTGACACTTGTGTATCTCGTCCCGGCTTATCTGAAAGAGTCAGACGCGAGTTATCTAAAGAAAATGCATCAAAGCCATTATCTAAATTTACCCATAAAGCAGAAATATCTGCAGTCAGAGGACCATCAGGTGCCCAACGAACCCCAGCACGTAACGTCGTTTCATCTAAATCGTTAGTGTCATCTCGCTGCACAGTAATATTACGTCTAAAACCATCGCTACGAAATCTTTGAGCTACAAGACGCCAAGAAGAATCAGGGTTACCTATTAAAGTGCCGCCAAAAATACCAGCTAAAGCACGAGTATTTGACTCACCCCCGATGACTTCAAATCTTACCAATGGAGAAGTTGTTGGGCGCTGTGTATTGATATTAATTAAACCTGCTAGCGCATTAGCCCCCAAAGTGGTGCCCTGGGGGCCACGCAGAACTTCGATCTGCTTTAAATCTATTAAAGTGGCTGGCATACCAACACCAGAGAAATTCATGCCATCAATTAAAAATCCAACGGAAGGATTTGGTGCTCCCTGCCATTGCTCTGTTTCTCCTATGCCCCGTAACTGAAAGTAACGAGGCCTAGAGCTACCCATCGCAAAGTTCAAGTTGGGGATAAGGGAGACCACATCTTGGAGATGCTCAAGCCCAGCTTCACGCAACGTCGCATTAGATAACACTGTAACACTAGCAGGGATATCAAACACCACAGTCGGTCGTAAAGTTGCTGTGATAACTACTTCTTGTAAATTAATAGATTCTTCTGCGACTCCGAAGGTAGAACTAAAGAGCATCAAAGATAAAGCAAATTTTTTTATAGACACCAATCCCTCCGCCGGTACTAACCGGATCAGGTTCTATGGGTTTGCTACTTGCTGCAGCATCTCAGGCCAGGATGGCCACCCCAAGGTAAGATTTATTTACGCATTAAAATTAAAAGTTTGCAATACTTTCCAACATATCTAGGCCATAACCCTTACAATTGTATTTACCTTCTTGCTCTAAACACAAACTATATATTCATGACTAAAACCCTTCAGGTCTTTCAGGTCGATGCTTTTACTCAAAGTCCTTTCACTGGAAACCCTGCCGGAGTTGTTCTAGGTGCAGAAACGCTAAGTGACGAAGAAATGCTTGCCATCGCGCGTGAGCTCAATAATACAGACACTGCATTTGTACTACCCCCAGATAGTAAGACACATGAATTACGTGTTCGCTTCTTTACACCTCGCACCGAATCAGGCTTTGTCGGTCACGCCACCATTGCTACTCAATATGTGCTCTCACGCACAGCAAACGCACCACGCAAACTTCGTCAAAGTCAGAAAGCTGGCCTTGTAGATATTGAGATTCGCGGCACTGGCCCTGAGCGCCGCATCGCAGTACGCCAACCCGCCCCACCCATAGGTCGTGAAATTAACGTGCGCGAACGCCTTGCCGTTCTCGATGCACTAGCACTCTCGAGTAACGATTTAGACCTGCGCTGTCCGATATGTATTGTAGGTGGAATAGGGAAGCGCTTATTAATTGGGGTGCGCACTCCACAACAACTGAAGCAAATGAAACCTGACTTTGTTCGGCTTAATACCCTGTCTGCACAGTTGGGAATTTCAGGGCATTTTGTATTTACCTTAGACTCACAAATTGAAGATTGCTTAACACTATCGAGAATGTTTTGTCCCTCTATAGGAATTCCAGAGGATCCAGTCAGCGGTAACGCACATGGTTTACTCGGCGCTTACCTTTTGCATCATGGTTTATTAGAACGCAGTGTTAATAATGCATATTTTACTGGCGCACAAGGCCAGTTCATGAATCGCCCTGGAAAAGTCGATGTTGAGCTAGAATTTTCTAAGAATACACTTGCTGGCGTTTGGATTATTGGTAGCGCTGCAATGGTTTTTGAAACTACTATTACAATTTAATCTCTTTTAATTGCGTTCTGTAAATTGCTAGGTGAGCATGGTAACTTACCGCTGCGCGCGCAATCAAAGCCAAATCAGAAGCAGTCACTTGTCGAATAATTTTACCAGGTGAACCCATCACCACAGAGCCATCAGGTATTATTTTATTTGGCGCGACTAAAGCACCTGCAGCAATGATGCAGTTTTGACCTATCTGGGCATGATCTAATACTAGCGCACCATTAGCAATCATAGAATTATCGCCTACAATGCAACCATGCAAAAAAGCTTTATGACCTACTGTAACCCCTGATCCAATGCGGGTGGGCAATCCGGTGTCCGTATGAATAACAGCACCATCTTGAATATTGCTGCCTTCACCTATCTCTATCCAGTCATTGTCGCCACGCAGCACAACTTGAAACCAAACACTTGCAAATCGAGCTAAGCGCACGCTTCCAATAATATCAGCCGAGGGCGCTACAAAACTTTCAAATGAAAGCTCTGGAAATCGATCTTGCACGCTATAGATCATAAGTATTTTAAGAATTGGCCCTGCGCACCGCTGACCGCAATAAAATGTGGGTTCAGATAATGATCAGTGCAATTGTACTGCAAAGGTTGGCCATCTAGACGCAGCACAGCACCACCTGCGCCCTCTAAGACCGCTTGCCCCGCAGCTGTATCCCATTCTGATGTTGGGCTCAGGCGTGGATATACATCAGCGAGACCTTCCGCTAAAACACAAAACTTCAAAGCACTTCCGATGGATAAAAATTGATAATTACCTAAGTTTAATAAAAAATTATCTAGGGAGCGCTCCCTATGTGACCGACTCCCTAATACTTTTGGAGGCATAAATAGACTCTGACGCACATTGATAGAATGACCAGGATCAGTCGCATGTAAAGCGCGATAGGCACCTAGGCCAGAACCACCCCAATACGTTAAACCGGTTATAGGGACGTGTACAATACCTAAACGCGGAGCATGCCCCTCAATGAGGGCAATATTGACTGTAAACTCACCGTTTCTAGATAAAAATTCTTTGGTGCCATCAAGCGGGTCAACTAACCAAAACCGCTCCCAGCTCGCACGTAGCGGAGACGAAATATTAGCGTCTTCCTCTGAGATGATTGGGATTGTCGGCGTTAAAACTTTTAATCCGTCTAGAATAATTCGATGCGCGGCAAGATCTGCGGCAGTTAAAGGCGAACAATCAGATTTTGTAATACTCTCAACGTTAGCTGCGTGATAAACCTGAAGAATTGCATCACTAGCGTTTTGACAGATTACACGCAAATATGCAAATAATTCGGGCGATATAGTCATGTCGCTGAAACTTTAATAAGACCTAGAAGACCCTAGTATATGCTCAGTTACATACGAGTAAAGTAAAGTTAATAGAAATTGGCGCGCCTTGATATAAGCGCGTTTCTCTAAACTTATGTTCTACGTTGTATTCACAGGCAAAACCATAACCACCATGGGTCTGAATACACATATTTGCAGCTTCCCAGAAGCTTTAGCTACTAATAACAATGTTATCGGTTACTTATGTCTTAGCCTTAGCGGCTGCACGAGCTGCTTTCATAGCTTTAACGTCCACGGGACGGATCTCACTGATCGGACACTGGTTTTCACCTGCCAAGACTTTATCAAAACGAGAAATAACATGTCCCGTCTGAGTAACAGCGATTGAATCTACAAACTCTAAGTTCCAACAGCTATCCCAGACCTTCAGCAACCAGGCTTCATTAATACCACCCCAAATCACAAGTTCATCGCGAGATACTGGGCTCCACTCAGTGACACGCATGACTGTAAATTGTTGAATTGGTGATCCGGCATAATCCTGATAACGCAATTGTGATTCATTATTTTTACGCCCTATACCTTTCATGGTATTGCACCCAGTCAGACAAACAGGAATAAGAAAAAAGAACAACAATAGATTCTTTATCATTAGAGAGTCTCCAAATGTATTATAAATAATGTGATTGTAACGGTACGAAAATTAATCAAGAATATGATGCACCCATTCCTTTACCCTTTCAAGATACTACAAATAGCTCGTAAATAACAAAACTGGTTAACACCAGCTCTATAAAGTAACAGTTATATCTATATGTAACACTTTATCTACTTTAATAAAGTAGGTTCAGATTGGTTTGCGGCTCACCTGTTCGAGACCCTCCCGCCGAAGAACTCAGCACCGAACAGCTTGAGCAAATGCACAAGAGGATGCACAGCATCCGCACAATTCAAATTACCAACACCGCAGGCGCGCTCTTGGGTTCTACACTGTTCTTGGAGCTACTAAGTAGTTACTACTTCCTAGCCGGCAAGTTCATTGGCGTTACCCTAAGTTTTGCCCAGTTAGGGAGGCCTGCCACATACTATTTTAAGGCAGCCTGTTTGTTTGAGCAGGGATGACCCATTATGCCATGAATTTTATTTTTAAGGATTACATTAATGGTATAGTTACATATTATACTGATTTAAAGTTACAAATAAACTTCAAATGACACAGCATCGCCATTCCTCTAAAAATTAATAAATGAAAAAATTTTATAGTCATCTAGATAAAAAGTGGTTTGTAGGTGCTGCGGTACTGTTAGCCATCTTGGTAACCTTGGCACTCAAACGACTCAATACCAATCGGGGCACACCAGTTGAATTGGCCATCACCCAAGCCCGTGAAGTCCGTCCTAGTATTTTAGCTTCTGGACTTCTAGCATACAAAGTAGAAGTGAACCTCACGGCAGAAGTTCTTGCACGAGTTAAAAGTATTGCAATCAAAGAAGGGGACATAGTCGAAGCAGGTCAATTGCTTATGCGTCTTGACCCTGAAACTTACAATAATATAATTGCGCGCGAAGAAGCTGGCGTACGGCAAAATCGTATAAGCATAGATCGACAACGCGCCGTGCTTGCTTTGCGCAAACAACAATCTGAACGTAGCGAGCGCTTAGCAGATTCTCAACTCATAGACCGCAATCGTGCGGACGAAGATCGTAATAATTTTGTGCTTGCACAAGCAGACTTACGTAGTTCAGAAGAAGCATTACAACGCGCTTCAGCTGTATTAAACGATGCAAGGGAACAACGTGCGAAAACTGAAATTCGCTCTCCAATGCTCGGGCGAATTGTCTCACTCCCCATCAAAGTCGGTGAAGTTGCTATTCCCTCAAACTCCTCCATGGCAGGCGCGCAGTTGATGAAAATTGCTGATACCGCTGGTATCAAAGCCGAGGTTAAAGTGGATGAAGCAGATATCGCTAAAATAAGCATTGGCCAAATTGCTAGTGTTTTTGCAGCTGCCTACCCTGATCAATCGCTTGAGAGTGTCGTTGAGAAAATTGCTCTCACCCCTACGGTTGATGGTCAAGGTCGTTCATATAAAGTCACACTCGATATTAAAGCCCGGGCTAGTTTAATTTTACGTTCTGGTATGAGCGCCCGGGCAGTTATATTCTTAGGCGATGGAAAAGCAAGTTTAGCTATACCCGTTGAAGCAGTAATTACTGAATCGCCTGAAAAAGATAAAATAAAACGGTATGTTTGGGTTAATAATAACGGTGTTGCACAAAAAACATTAATTACCACAGGACTCTCAGACGATCGCTGGGAGTCTGTAGCTTCAGGCCTCAAATTGGGGCAAAGTATTATTATTGGACCTTCAAAAATATTACGCCAACTAAAAGAAGGCGAGCGTGTTATGAATAAAAAATCGCAAGATCCCACTAATATCTCCATAAAGTTGAGCACAGATTAATGATAGATCTTCGCGGTATCACCAAACGGTACCAGATGGGCGAAGAAACCGTAATCGCTTTAGCCGGCATTGATCTATTTATCGGTAAAAATGAATATGTTGCTTTAATCGGCCCCTCAGGTTCGGGTAAATCCACCTTAATGAACCTGATCGGATGCTTAGATTCAGCTACTGAAGGTCAATATATCCTAAATGATCGTGATACATCCTCTTTAACAGAGGACGAACTGGCTGCGGTACGGAACAAAGAAATTGGTTTTGTATTTCAAAGTTTCCATCTTTTGCCGCGGCAAAGTGCATTACAAAATGTGATGCAGCCTTTAATGTACCGGCGGATGCCTGATGCAGAGCGCAGGCGTCTTGCCAAGGAATCTTTGGCTAATGTGGGCCTGAGTGATCGACTCGGGCATTTACCTAACCAGCTCTCCGGCGGACAAAGACAACGCGTAGCTGTTGCGCGTGCATTAGTGGGGCACCCCTCGATTTTATTAGCTGATGAACCCACAGGCAATCTCGACTCGCGAACTTCATCAGAAATTATGGCTCTATTTGATGCTTTGCATAGCAACGGTCAGACCGTAGTGGTGGTTACCCACGAACCAGACATCGCCGCACACTGCCAACGCACCATCCGGGTTTTCGATGGCTGCGTGACTGAGGACTTTAAAAAATTAAGTCGTGTCACATGAATATTTTTAAAGAAGCCTTCCGCGCTGCACTAACGAGCCTCAATGCGCATCGAATGCGCAGCCTTCTAACAACTTTAGGTATTTTGATTGGTACCGCTGCCGTAATCGCGGTGGTATCATTGCTACAGGGGCTGTCAGATTCAATTGCTAGCCAATTCTCAGACTTGGGTGGCAACACACTTTCTCTAAAGGCAGTGAACGATCAAGATAATTTTCGTCGCAGGAGACTTAATACTTTGAGTATTAGCGACGTAGATATCTTGCAATATCAAGTGACTGGGATAGAACGCGTCGCACCAAGCTTAATGGTCAACAATAGTATTGTTTCTTATAAAGGACGCAGCATTTCTCCCCAGGTCTTTGGCACAAATACAGAGTATCAATTAGTACAAAACCGCTACCCCTCGGTGGGCCGCTTTATCACCGAGAGTGATGATAAAGGCAGTCGACGTGTAGCTGTAATTGGCGAAAAAGTACGCGATGAACTTAAACTACCAAATAACCCTGTTGATGAGTATCTATTGGTAGGAAATGAATGGTTTAAGATAGTAGGGATGATGGAAAAACAAGGGGAAATCTTAGGATTTAGCCAAGATAATTATGTCATCATACCATTTTCCGTAGGACGCTCCATGATGGGAGTGTTTGAACGTCCTTACATGGAAGTCTCATTTACTGTCGGAAATTTGCTAGAAATTAACGCAGTACGTGAAAGAGCCTTACGCGCCATACGCAACTCACGTCATCTTCAACCAGGCAAAGAAGATGACTTTAAAATTGAAGCCGCTGATTCATTTGTTAAACAGTTCAATAAAATAACCGGCATTGCTACAGCAGTTCTTGCTGGAATTGTGAGTATTTCTTTGCTAGTCGGTGGAATAGGAATAATGAATATCATGTTAGTATCTGTAACTGAGCGAACGCGAGAAATCGGAATACTCAAAGCGCTCGGTGCAACTCGGCGAGACATCCTCCTACAGTTTTTATTAGAAGCAGCACTACTAAGCCTATTTGGCGGTTTAATTGGCATTGTAATAGGTCTGCTAGCGGGCTTGGGCATAGCCTCTTTGATTCCAGAATTCCCCCCAGCGCATGTACCGTTTTGGGTGATTGCACTAGCAGCAGGTTTTTCAGCATTAGTTGGCGTAATATTTGGTATTGCCCCAGCTTCTAAAGCAGCGAGTCTCGACCCGATCGAAGCGTTACGTTATGAATAAAGGCAGTAACTTTAAGGGCTGCTCTTACAAAATTTAAAGCCCTTCACCTTGGTACTCTACTAAACCAGCTACCGAATGAACCTCGCCTGTATTAATTCCACCAAGCTTAGCGCCGCTGTTAAGATCAATCTTGGCTATTTCACCTGTAATAAAATTACTAGTAAATGCAATTGAACCATTTTTGCTGATATCCATCAGAGCCCAACCATAACCTTCTAATGCAATTTCACGAGTGGTGATGCCCCGTGCATTGACAACATGAATGCTACGGCCGCGCAACACATACAACAATCCATCAGGCGAATATTCCATGGCAAAGAACATCGGTGGAGGACCCGGCGCATACGGTGCGGAAAACCCCTGCAGATCAGGCAACTGCTTATTACTGACAAGATC
>SHZO01000040.1 GCA_009692285.1 Gammaproteobacteria bacterium
TAATTGTAGCACGCTGATCGTTGGTGATATAAACCGCACGTGCTAGCTCAATAAAACGCGTCCCAAATTGCCCCGCATTCTCTTGATCACGAATCTGATCTTCAATATCCCACAGTGCTTCATTTACTTTTTGTAGCGCTGCTTCATCACTCGCGATAGCTGCGATAGCTGCCCCGCTATTTTTCCATGTTTGTTCTAAAAGATTGAGTTCTAGACGCACGTTAGCCACTTTTATGGTGTCGCTAATGCGTTCAGCTTTAATCCGTAAAATAGTAATTTTATCGAGTAGTTCACCTGGGGAAATAGGTATAAGTATGTCTTTCATGGTTTATATTTTAACAGTCGATCGAGTTGGTGACAGACTTCTTGAACAGTAATGAGATCCATGACCCCAACCTGTTCAATTTTACATACCCAAGGCAAATGTTCGGGAGTGGAATTTAGAAATTTTGCAGCTGCGCGCCCAAATGCATCGATACACCAAGCTCGTGAATGATAAGGCCCACTGCGCGCAGGGTTAGTGGCGGCATATAAACCAATCACGGGCGTACCTACTAATGTAGCCATATGCGCAGGGCCAGTATCTGGGGCGATCAACACGCGCGCACGGCTAAGTAAAGCAAGCATTTCCGGCAGTGTATCTTTGCCCACCTGGTTGATAATATGTTTTCTGTGTTCGATGGGGCAAGCGGCTAATATGGCCGAGGCCATATTTCGTTCTATATCCCCAGGACCACCGGTTAAGATGACACTCATACCATGCTCGGTGATCGCATGCACGGCAACAGCGGCATAGCGCTCTGGGCGCCAATTGCGCATCACATGACTGGAGCAGGGGCTGATTATCAGGGTGGGTAATAGGTATTTGCTAAGCTGTGAGCTGATGGGTGCATCAACAGTGCTTGGAATTAACTGCGCAGCATATTGGAGTGCTGCCTCGGATAAGGGTAGCGCCCATTCATAGCGTGCCTCGGATATACCTAAGCTCGTCGCAAAACCCATGAAGCTATCGAGCACATGCTCGCGTGTGCGTACGTTGATCTGAGCATTCGTGAAGAGCCATTGCCCTTCGCTAGCACGGGCACGATCAAATCCAAGTTTAATCCGCGCAGGAATTTGCCACGCCAGAAGGCTTGCACGCAGCGAAAGTTGCAGATGTAACAAAATGTCAAAGTGACGACCACTCATAATATTTTTAAATTGGCGTAGTCCTGATAAGCCGGCGCGCTTATTGAGAGTGATAAACTCAATTTCAGGTAGTAAACCCATGAGCTTTGCTTCGGCCCGACCGATAACCCAGGTAAAGTGGGTGTTAGGCCAGGCGTGCTGCAAAGTGCGCAGTAGTGGGACAACATGGCAGGTGTCGCCGATTGCGGAGAGCCGCAGAAGGCATACTGAATTAGGTGGCGTGGAGGGCGGCAACATAGAGACGTCCGTTAGAGGATCTAAAAATGACGGGTGTAGTTAGGGTCGAATCTGGTCAAGAAGTAATGCTATATGACCCATTGCATACGAGCAATTTTAGCACCCTCTGGTTTGAGCCGAGTTATTGGGCCTCCGTTGATGGCCTCACTGGAAGTGCGCATGGCCGAGGAAATACTTGGTTCTTTAAAGTTCAAAGCCGTACCTATGCTTTGCGTCATTATCGGCGAGGTGGTTTAGCTGCCAGAGTATCTAGTGATCAATATTTTTATATCAATGAAGCTAGGACCCGTCCAGTACGGGAATTTTATTTAAATTTGAAGCTGCGACAGATTGGTTTGCCGGTCCCTTTACCCGTTGCGGTGCGCGTGCAGCGCGATGGTTTCAGCTATCGCGGAGATTTGATTACCGAACAGATTGCCCACGCAAAAACTCTAGCAGAATCTTTGGCTATGGCACAATTACCGATCGCGGATTGGTCAGCTTTGGGACAGATGCTCGCGCGCTTTCATGCGGTGGGGCTCTACCATGCCGATTTGAATGCGCACAATGTTCTGCTGGATTTAAAGTCAAAATTTTGGTTGATTGATTTTGACCGTTGTGCACTGCGTAAGCCAGGTCTCTGGCAAGACGCAAATTTAGTGCGTCTTAGGCACTCAATTTTAAAAATATGTGATGGCCTATCCTTGCCACTCTTCAATGAAAATTTATGGGCTGCTTTGCTGACTGGGTACCGGACATGATTCGTTGGTTCTACCAGATGGTTGTTTATTTGCTGGCGCCGGTGGTGTGTTCGGTATTAGTAGCGCGTGGTTTTCGTGATCGCAGTTATTGGGCAAACTTTCGGCAAAGATTCGGTTTTGGAGAATATGGCAGTGGTGGTGCAATTTGGGTCCATGCCGTCTCAGTCGGCGAAGTTCAAGCGGCAGCGGCACTAGTGAGCGCTTTGCGGCTGCGCTACCCGACTATACCGTTGACGCTAACCACCGTAACCCCTACTGGGGCAACTCGGGCGCGGGCATTGTTTCCTCAGGGCGTAGACGTACGTTTTATTCCTTGGGATTTGCCTGGTAGTGTGCGCCGTTATTTTGATCGTGTACGACCGCGCATCGCAATTATTTTAGAAACCGAGCTTTGGCCTAATCTTTACCATGAATGTGGTCTGCGAAAAGTACCGCTAGTTTTGGCAAGTGCGCGTATCTCTCCACGTTCGTTACCTCGCTATCGTCGCTTGGCCAGTTTATTTAGTGAAACGCTTTCACATGGCATTGTGATTGCAGCACAAAGTACGGGAGACGCTGAGCGTTTTCGTTCTATTGGCGCGAATCCTGCCAAAACACACGTCATCGGAAATATCAAATTTGATATTGACTTGCCTGCAGATATCTTCGAACAAGGCGCTATCTTGCGTGCTCAATATGGGGTAGACAAAAATTTTATGTGGGTTGCTGGTAGTACCCATGAAGGCGAAGAAGATATCGTTCTTGCAGCACAAATGAGCTTGCAGCAGTCCGGCGTGAGGTCTTTGTTAGTTATTGCACCACGTCATCCAACTCATTTTGCACATACACTTGCATCTTTAAAAGCTGCCAACTTGGCTTTTGTGCGTCGTTCAAGTGGTGAGATAGCTAATGCACAAACTCAAGTGCTATTACTTGATACGCTGGGCGACTTATTGGCATTTTATGCCGCAGCAGATGTAGCTTTTGTTGGTGGATCTTTAGTGCCTATTGGTGGTCATAACTTGTTGGAGCCTTCCTCATTAGGGCGTCCTTCTTTGACTGGGCCATTTGTTTTCAATGCACAAGAAATTGCTGAAAAATTAATTAGTACTGGTGCCGTAGAGCAGGTAATTGATGCTCCTTCAATGAGTGCTGCGCTACAGAGATTAGTCTCTGATCCATTAGAATGTGTTCGACGCGGCACCTTAGCCCAGGCTCTAGTAGAGAGTAACCGTGGCACTCTGCAGCGCCTCTTAGCGCTGATTGCCCCAGTTATCGCAGCGTGGTCGTCTCCGTCAATAAAGCGTTGACCTCTTCAAGGACTTGTCGATCGAGGGTGCCAGACGCTAAGCGTAAACCTAAGACGTTGAGAATGTAGTCATATCGACTACGTGAATAGTTAGTTTCTGCTTGGACTAAACTGCGTCGACCCTCTAGTACATCAACCGTGGTGCGTGTGCCAACTTCATAACCTGCTTCAGTGGCTTTGAGAGCAGTTCGGCTAGATTGAAGTGCTTGGCGCAGCGCCGTGACGCGTGCAATTTCGCTAATTACACCAAGGTAAGCATCTCGAGCTTGGCGTTCGGTTTGTCGCGAAACACGGCTTAAGCGTTCGCGTGCAGCTCGCCATTGGTACTGGCTTTGTCTAACTCTAGATTGCGTGGCGCCACTGCTGAAAATTGGCACAGAGAGTTGTAGTTGTACCGTTGTGTCATCGCTGTTATTGGTGCGTGTGCCAATATTTCCACTGGTGAAAGTAATTGGACTATTTTGATCAACGTTGCTCTTACTTGCCACCAGGTCAATGGACGGTAAGTGTCCGCCAAAGGCTGAGTGCACATTATCGCGCGCAATATCAGCGGCCAATCGGCTTGAAATAAGCGCGAGGTTTTGTTCCATTGAACGTGCTACCCACTGACTAGCATCAGCTGGGTCAGGTGTTTTAAGGACAATATCCTCGCTTGGTTTAGCCAGTGAGTCATAGCTATCACCGGTAATTTCACGCAAGAGTTCTTCTTTAGTGGCTAAAGTTCGTTTAGCGGCAATAACCGCTGCTGCCGAACTGTCGCGAGCGGCTTTGGCTTCTTGTACATCCGTGATAGCGATTAGGCCCACTTCAAAACGTTTTGCAGATTGTTCCAACTGGCGTGAGATCGCTGCAAAGGCTGAAGATTGGGCATCTACGGTATCCTTGGCCGCCAGAACATCAAAGTAAGAAGTGGCCACACGTTGAATGAGATTTTGTTCAGCTAAGTGGTAGTCCGTTTCAGCTTGAGCGACTTGTTTACTTGCGCGCTGTAAGCCGACCCAATTTTGCAAAGAGAATACCGACTGGCGCAGATCTAAGCTCCAGCGTTCTATCTTAGGCTTGGATACGCTGGTAGAGTTAAAATTAATTACTGCGAATTTTCCGGAGCCAGACGAAGTTTCGATTTCTTGAGGGAACTTACCAGTGGCGGCAGTTTCCGATTCGGTTTTGCTCGCTGAACCTGTAATTTGGGGCAGCAGTGCCGCCCAAGCTTGCGGTCGTGCTTCGCGTGTGGCTAAACGAGTCGCATCTGACTCGCGAATTTGAGGATCGTTATTCAGAGCACGGTCGTAAATGCTCTTCAGGTCTTCGGCTTTAATAGCCGAGGCGGTGCAAAGCCAACCCAGCATTACAATAACGGCACGCTTCATCATTCGAAACCTCTAAAATTGGTGTTATATTTAACTATAACAGTTGGCGATATAGCCACTCACACTGGAAGGACTATTAGTATGGACGCAGTGAGAGGTCAATGCGTTCCCCCCAAGCTAAAATTCCACCAGTCAGGTTAGCTACCGACCGGAATCCGGCTGCTTCGAGCCAGTGAGCCACCTGCATGCTGCGGGCTCCGGAGCGGCACATAATGATAATCGGTATGGCAGGATCTAATTCCCCAAGGCGTTGCACCACGCTGCCCATGGGCATATGTTGGGCACACACCAAGGCACTTTTTTCCAACTCCCAAGCTTCACGAACATCAATCACGAGTGGTTTCTCCCCCGCGTCTAAACGTGCTTTGAGTTCTTCCGGCGAGAGATCTTGAATCATAAAAAAATCTCAAAAGATAAAAGATTCAGGAGCATTGGCTCCCAAGAGTGGTTCAATGTTAGTTTCGAATAGAACGGTGCGGCGCCACAAAAATGGCGCCGCAAGGCGTTCAATCAGAGTTGCTTGCATTGCACTGCCTTGCCCAATCACGGCAAAGAGCCGTCCACCGACTACTAAATGCTGCTCAAAACGTTCATCGGCCTGTGGCAATGAACCGGTGATAACGATTACTTCATATTGTTCTCGGAGTGCTTCAGGGGCATAGGCATCTAAGTGTTCGACGGTGGCATGCTGCACATTGTATTTAACTAACCGCTCCGTAGCGTCATTCGCGAGTGTGCTATCAATTTCTAGAGAACGCACTACTGCGCCTTGGGCTGCAAGTGCTGCAGTGAGGTAGCCGCTTCCGGTGCCAATTTCTAGTACGCGTTCATCAGCTTGGGGCGCAACAGCTTGCAGAATACGACCAGAAATTTTAGGGCTGAGCATGTGCACGCCATTGCGCAAGGGAATTGCTATGTCCGCATAAGCCATAGTTGTATAAGCAGTTGGCACGAACTGTTCACGCGGTAATTGATCAAAGATTTGTAGAATTTTGGGCTCGAGTACATCCCAGGCACGTAATTGCTGATGAACCATTTGGGTACGTGAGAAATCAGCTTGGAGGGCAGGAGACATAGCGACGATATCCAGAAAAGGGGAAGTGGAAGTTACGTGTTTTTTGTGCCACTGCCAAGCGGTGAAACACCCGCGTACACTTCTGTGATTAAAGCGTCGCGAAAGAGTTCCTCAAGTAGGCGGCCCAGATTAAATGCAGCATCAATGGCGTAAGCATCTGCGACGGCAGACTCCAACTCTGCCTGCGCCTTCAAGGCAATTAGGAAAGCGTGCTCAGCAGCGCTGCAGCGACGCAATGCAGCCCCTCCTAAGGTGCGATAAATTAAGGCCCATTCTGCGCCCAACGCCAGTTCGATCAGCCCTGTAGGGGAGGAGTCGCTGCGATTAGTTTCCCAAATCGTGACTACGGGCCATTTTGAGTTCACTAATCGCAGGCTCGGCTGCAGTTGCAATCGAACCTTGGGCAGTCTCTCCGATGCACATGCGGTCAGTGCTGTAGGGTCGACTGCGAGGGTGTCTGGGGCAATTAGGCACTCCTGCCACGCCCACTCCAAGACGGCGACATCTGCAAAATAAGCGTAAGGAGAGTGCTGATATTCCTGTGCTAAAAACGAAGAAAATTGTTCCCCAATGTGATGTAGATCACCGCTGCGTGAGGGGTGCTGAGTTTGGTACTGCTGTGCAAGGACTGTAAAGCAGTGCTTACCTACCAAGGTTTCAATAACAGGAAACTCTAGCGCGAGCGCAGATCGAAAATTTGCTCGATAATTATGGTGGTATACAAGCATCGGTCCATTGGGAACGGTTGTGCATAGAATCACTTCCGAAAATGCTCTCTGAATATTAATTAGCGTTGGCATAACTTTCTAAGGTAATTTTTTCTGCACATTCTGCTTCTTTAAGTAGAACCTCTAGTGCAGGGAGGTCGGTATCCCATTCAATAATTGTTAGCGTTGGTCCGAAATGCTGTAGAGCTTCGCGATAGAGTTGCCATACGGACTCACACACTGCGCTACCGTGAGTGTCTAGGCGCATCGGAATTTCACCAATAATTTCAATGGTGTGACCAGCTAAATGTATTTCATCTACAGGTGTTTTATGTAGTGCATCAAAGAATTTCTTAGGATCAAAACCATGATTACAAGCATTGATGTAAAGATTGTTAATATCAAGCAAAATACTGCAGCCACTGCGCGCAGCAAGAGCTGCTAAAAATTCACACTCATTTAGCGTAGAGTCTTCAAAGCCAACATAGCTTGAAAGATTTTCAATTAGCACGGGACGTTGTAAATAATCTTGTAACTGCGTTACGCGTGACACCATATGCATCAAAGACTCATCAGTGTAGGGCAAAGGTAGTAGATCATTATGATGCATACCGTTATAGGTACTCCAAGCAAGATGTTCTGATACACGCGTGGGTTCGTAGCGAGTAACTAGCGCTTTGAGTTGCTGCAGATGCACCGTATCCATTGGGGCGCTGGAGCCCAAGCCTAAACCAACACCGTGAATGCTTAAGGGGTAATCGCGACGTAAGTCAGCTAACAAAGCTGGAATTGCCCCACCAGAAGCAAAATAATTTTCAGCATGTATTTCTAATACTGCGCAGGTAGGGCGTCGTGTAGCCCACTCGTGGTGGTGCGGCGCACGCAAACCAACCCCGCAGAGCTTAGCCTGCGGAGTTGGTATCACTTAGACACCGGGAGTTAAGCTACCGGCTACAATTTTCTCGCATGTCCCTTTAGGTACATTCAGCCATTCAGTTTTATCACCATCTTTTTTAGATTGTGCTGCGCAGGAGTGTCCATTAGCCGCGCAATCATTTTTGCCAGCCTTTGCAACACCGTAGCATTTTTCCATGCCAATTTTAGCATCCATGGCACCTTGGGCAATGTTTAAAGAGACTAGGCTACTGATCGCAGCCAGAATTAAGACGTGGTTTTTTTTCATTATGTGTTATTCCTCTGTTACTTTTAATATTAATTGTTTGTATTTTTTGTGAAATCGCCAGCTTCAATTATGCTGATATTATCGAGTTTGATCCAGCGCTTAACGGCGGCGTTGACTTGAGCAGCTGTGAGAACAGACACTTGCTTATCAAAGGCGGCATCCCATTCTAAAGTTCGATTTAAAAACAAGTAGCTTGAGAGCTTCACAACTAATTCATTATCTTCAGAACGCGATACATCTCTGCCTTGCAGCCAACCTGCGCAAGCCTCTTGCACTTCCTTATCAGTAAACCCCACGCTTAAAACTTTTTGTATTTCTTCGCGATAGGAGATCATTAGTTTGTCTGAATTCTTAGGGTTGTATATCGCTTGAACTCCAAATATGCCAGAGACATCTAAGCTGCTAGCTTGCAGGAACGAACCCACCCCATAGCTGATCCCTTCTTGCTGCCTAATACGAACCGCGAGACGCGAATTCAAAAAACCTCCGCCCAGTATGTAATTGGCTATAACGAGTGCAGGATAATCTACTTGGTCATCACGCAGAGGTAGATTGACTCCCGCACGCATCACAGCGTTAGTTTTGTCAGGTGTATTTATCTTTCGAACGACCATCGGGACATCGAAAAAGAGTGATGCTGCTCGTTTATAAGTTAACGGTGCGGTCCAGTTAGAGAGTATCGCGCCAAGCGCACCGCGCGTTGTAGTCTCGTCAAAGTCTCCAACGACAGCCGCAGTAGCTTGCGTGGAACCATAAAAGTCCGCATGAAACTTGCGCAGATCCTCTGTGTTGATGCTTTTCAACGAAGTCACAAGCTCATCGACAGTCAGAGTGCGACGGAAGTCCTTGGTGTCGTAAGGGTATAGTGTTTGGCTGAATTCTTGCGAAGCAATCGCACCAGGATCACTGCGTTGCTGTTCGATCTCGGCGAGCATTTCCTGACGTATTTTGGCAAATTCATCTGCTAAAAATATTGGGTTGCGCAGAATATCTGCCACTATTTCCATTGTAGGCTGGAGATTCTCGCGTGTAGAGAGAATGTTAATGTTGACATTTTGGCCACTCCCTCCGATGCCGATCGATGACTTGAGCTTATCTAGTTGTTCATTGATCTGCTCTAGGCTGCGGGTCTGAGTCCCGCGACGTAGCATTGAGGCAGTTAGGGTAGCGATCATGGCTTTATTCTCGAGGCTCGCCACACTGCCAAGGCGCAGAGTAATCGTGGCAGTCACTTTACTACCACGGGTTGACTTCGATAGGAAAATATATTGTGCGCCGCCAGGGAGTTTTTCTGATCGTGTGCGTGCAATGATATTCTCTGGCGAAGAATCAAACTTTTCAGCCTGCTTGAGTGTTTCTTTACCTTTGTAATCTTTGAGAAACACTCCAGGTTCAGCCGCTGCAGTGATGGTGGCACGATCAGAGTCGGTTTCAGGGGAAAACAGACCCGTAGTCCGATTCGTTGGTTTGAAATACGTTGCCGCCACTCGATTTACGTCTACCGCTGTAACTTTCTCTACTTGATCGCGCTGATAAAACGCCAGGCGCCAGTCACCCTTCGCGATGTATTCTGATATATTTAAGCCCACCCGTTGGCTGTTGTTTAAAGTTTGATTAAAAAACTTAAGCCACCTGTTCTTGGCGCGCTGAACTTCTTGCTCTGTTACAGGATTATTTTTTAGGGTGTCGAGCACATTGAGCATGGTACTGCTAGCTTCTGCAATGGATTTGTCTTTTAGTACTTCTGCAGAAAAGTAAACAATGCTCGGATCTTTTAAATCAAAAGCTTCGCCCCCCACGTTGCTCGCCTTCTGAGTATCGATCAAGGCTTTGTATAAGCGTCCTGAGGGTTCGTTGGTGAGCACCTCGGTCAATACATCCACTGCGGCAAAGTCTGGATGCGTAGCAGCAGGGATGTGGTAGGCCGCTGCAGTAATCTGAACATCGCCGACCCGGCGTAGGGTTACATGACGCTCCCCATCTTGGACGGGCTCCACTGTATAGGTCGGTTGTAGTATCCGCGTAGGTTTTGGAATTTTCCCAAAGAACTCATTGACCCACGATAAAGTTTTAGCCTCGTCAAACTTGCCGGCTATTGTTAAGACGGCATTATCGGGTTGGTAATATTTTTTGTAAAAGGCCTGCAGGTTAGCTACAGGGACACGTTCGATATCTTCGCGTGAACCAATAACCGATCTTCCGTAATTATGCCAAAGGTACGCGCTTGACATCACACGTTCCTGAAGAACTCGATCAGGGTTATTTTCACCACGCTCAAACTCATTGCGTACTACGGAGAACTCACTTTTAAGATCTTTTTCAGCAATGAAAGAATTAACCATACGATCACTTTCAAGATCTAAAGCCCAGCGAAGATTGTCATCCGTAGCGGCAAAGATTTCAAAATAATTAGTACGATCATAATAGGTCGTGCCGTTAGGACGGGCGCCACGTGCATTCAGTTCCTGCAAGATATTTGGAAAGCGCGGCGTACCTTTAAAGACCATGTGTTCTAATAAATGTGCCATGCCACTCTCGCCGTAGCCTTCATGTCGCGAACCTACTATGTAGGTGATATTTACCGTGATGGTGGAGGTGGAGACATCAGGAAATAGCAAAACACGCAGCCCGTTACTCAAGCGGTACTCAGTAATTCCTTCTACTGAGGTTATTCTTTCAGGCGGTGTTAGTTTTACTGAGGTAGCTGCCATTGTGAATGGTGCTATCAGGGTGCAACCGAGCAAAGCACAGGATGAGAGCAATCGGATAATAAAGCGATACAAGGTACGCTCCTTAAATTAAATTATGGGGGTTATTTTACAGCTTCTAATAAAAAGAAAGCCTCCTTTCGGAGGCTTTCTTTGACAAAATAGTAAGGTTGTCGTTCGGCTGGAACCTTACAGGCTTATAGCAGTGGCACGAGTAGCAGCGCCACAATATTAATTATTTTAATCAAGGGGTTAATGGCTGGGCCTGCCGTATCTTTATACGGATCGCCAACGGTATCGCCAGTGACCGCCGCTTTATGGGCTTCAGAACCCTTGCCACCAAAATGACCCTCTTCAATGTATTTTTTTGCATTGTCCCAAGCACCCCCACCAGTGCACATTGAAATAGCAACAAATAGACCAGTCACAATGGTTCCGATGAGCAAGCCGCCGAGGGCTTTGATGCCTTCGCCAGGCCCCATCAGAAAATTGATTCCGCAGGCTACGATAACCGGAACGAGAATCGGCAGTAACGAGGGTATGATCATTTCTTTAATTGCAGCTTTGGTAAGCAAATCAACCGCACGTGAATAGTCTGGCTTAGCCGTACCTTCCATAATCCCTTTGATTTCACGGAATTGTCGACGGACTTCTATGACAACCGAACTGGCCGCACGACCGACCGCCTCCATTGCCATAGCGGCAAATAAGTACGGCACCATGCCACCAATGAACAGACCAATGATGACTGCGGGGTCAGAGAGCGAGAAGTCAACCAACTTACCAGCTGCCTCTAGGTTGTGTGTGTAGTCGGCAAATAGCACCAAGGCTGCAAGACCAGCAGAACCAATTGCATAGCCTTTAGTTACAGCTTTCGTGGTGTTACCTACGGCATCTAGCGGGTCTGTGATGTCGCGAATTTTTTTATCCAAGCCAGCCATCTCAGCAATACCACCGGCATTATCAGTGATGGGTCCGTAGGCATCGAGCGCCACAATCATGCCGGTGAGGGAGAGCATTGCGGTTGCAGCAATTGCAATGCCATACAAGCCAGCTAAGGTATTCGCAGCGCCAATCGCGATACACACCGCGATAACCGGTAAGGCTGTGGATTTCATGGATACACCGAGGCCAGCGATCATATTGGTTGCATGGCCTGTTTGTGAGGCTGCGGCAACTGTTTGCACGGGGCTGTATTCGGTCGCCGTGTAGTACTCAGTGATGACAATCATCGCAGCCGTAAGGGCAAGGCCAATGAGCGTGCAACCGAACATCGCTGTGAAGTTATCAGGCATTAAAGATTTTGTGATAAACCAAAATGCAAGCGCAGAGATGAGGCCTGAGACGATCACGCCTTTGTACAGCGCGTTCATGATCTTGCCACCCTCAGAGACTTTGACAAAGAAAGTGCCAACGATAGAAGCCACGATGGATGCTGCCCCGAGCGCAAGCGGGTAAGTAATCGCTGCACCCGTGGAGTCGCTCAGCAGCATAGCGCCGAGCAACATGGTTGCCACTAAGGTGACCGCATAGGTTTCAAACAGGTCTGCGGCCATACCGGCGCAGTCACCCACGTTATCACCCACGTTATCTGCAATTACTGCAGGATTACGTGGGTCATCCTCGGGGATGCCGGCTTCAACCTTACCCACTAAGTCTGCACCGACATCAGCGCCCTTAGTAAAGATGCCGCCACCGAGGCGTGCAAAGATGGAAATTAGCGAACCACCAAAGGCCAAACCTACTAAAGAGTGCAGCGCGGCATCAGCGCCAATCAAGGGCAGCATGAGTGCGTAGTAACCTGCCACCCCGATCAGACCTAGGCCTACAACCAGCATGCCGGTAATTGCGCCACCTTTGAAGGCCACTTGTAGGGCAGCATTAAGACCATGGTTGGCTGCTTCAGCGGTGCGAACGTTGGCGCGGACTGAGACGTTCATGCCAATAAAACCTGCGGCACCAGAGAGGATTGCGCCTACGGCAAAGCCCCCTGCAGTCGCCCAGTTAAGCAGTACGCCGAGCAAGAAAAACAATACCACGCCTACTACGGCGATCGCGCTGTACTGACGGTAGAGATAGGCTTTCGCACCTGCTTGTATGGCAGCAGCGATTTCTTGCATACGGGCATTACCCGCGGGCAAATTATTTATTGAAACGGCAGCAACTGCTCCGTAGACCACTGCCAGAGCGCCGGCGGCCATGGCTACCCAGAGCCAACTATTTGTATCCATCATTTAGGTGTATCCCCTTGAAAAAGGCGGGTGAAAAGGCGCGGTAATATAACACAGGGCCGGCTAATCTTGCGTACTGATCTGTATATGGGGAGTTCCATTTTGAAAACTCGAAATATCGGTAGCCGGCTTCTGGCAATCGCTCTGAGTGGGATCCTTATTAAGAATTGCTTGCGCAATATATTTTACAGATACCTTTCCATCCATGCTCTTGAGCAATTCAATCAACATCAATGGTTGATAGATTTGACTCATCTTCATCTCTTCGTTGATGAAATGCACAAGTTGTTTATACCTAGTCATGGTGCAGCTGCAGCAAATAATTTTCGTAAATCATCAGGTTTTAAAGCAATCTTCTTGCGATGCAGCATTTCATGACAATTGGCACATACAGGAATTAAGTCTTTAATTGGATCTAAGTTTTTACTTTCGCCACCTTGTTCACCTAATGGCTCTATGTGATGGACATGACAAAAGTCTTTGCCAATTTCACCATAAGTTTTTTCATACGAGAATCCACAGATTTGGCAGTTGTAACCATAGTGCTCCAAACATTGAGTTCTTTTCTGGGGATCTCGCTCATACCTGTTAACCACCATAGTTAGTCTTTTGGCGTACTGTGGTGGTGTATCAACTTCACTGCTGGCGACGCCTTGTGCACCAATCGTGTCATATACAGTAGCCAGTGCTACTACAAGGCGAATTGTTTTTGATCGTTTTCAATTGGAAAATCATCTTGAAAACTCAAAATTCTGCCTAATCCAAGATAGGTGAATTTAGTATTTTTACTATCCCATCTAGCGAAGAAATGGGACTTTAAGTTTCGATCTAGCAGTTTTGTAAATGTGGGCTGTTTAGAGTGTGAGTTGGGCTTTCTAAACCATGTAACCAACTCAGTTTCTGAGTCATATGCATTTTCAAAGTCATATCCAGTTCTTCCAACTGCACCAATGTTCAAGAAGGCAATTAGTTCATCGCCTTCAATTGTGTAGCCTGTATCCCAATTGCCACCTTTAGGCTTGTTGCCTTGATTGGGGCGAAATGATTGCCAAATCTCGTTCCTGGTAAGTTGTACGCCTTTAAAGAAACGTGAAGTCAGATTACTCATGACATATTCCAATTCATATTTTCATTCAAGCCTGACATATACAAGACATTACTAGCGATCAATCACAGCGCGCTCCAAGATTAACAATCGGCCAAAGCGTTATCTTAAGACTCTAAACGGTGGAAGTTTTTTCTTAAGCGACACGCCTTTAATTTTGACATAGATCGGTAAGCCGTCTTTGTAAGGCGGTGGGTCATCTCCGCTAATTAAAGGGGATAGATAATTACGACATTTAGCGGTGATACCAAAACCATCTGTAGTGATGAAATTGCGCGGAAGTTTTTTCTCAACGTTAGCAACTTTTTCTAGTTTCACTGAACCTACCGTCCACCGATAGGGTAGAGATGATTTTCGTACAATGGTTGGCATCATGGCATTTTTATCTTTGATAGCAAGTTCGACAGCCGCTTTGCCAAGTGCATATGCCTGATCAACGTCAGTTTTGGATGCAATATGTCGAGCAGCGCGTTGTAAATAATCTGCCACTGCCCAGTGATATTTATATCCGTGAGCGGTGCGAATCATATTCGCGACTACTGGCGCTACACCGCCTAATTGTGTGTGTCCAAAGGCATCTTTAGTACCGGCATCCGCTAAAAATTTACCAT
>SHZO01000041.1 GCA_009692285.1 Gammaproteobacteria bacterium
AGTGGTTGCATAGGCGTGGTAAATAGAAATGGTAGTTGTTAGGATAAGTACCAGAACTTGTATCTTCATCCCAATTAGAGCCATAACCCATAGCTTCAGTTTGCTGTAATCGGTCTGACTTACCGTCAAAATAAACATCTTGGAAATTGAGCGGCTTTTCGCCGCCGTAGTCTTCTTTGTCTATTAATGGTGGCAACTGTAATTCGCCATTTTTAAAACCGCCATTCACAGCTTCCCAGTTTTTCGGATAGCCTGGACCGGGTTTGGTTTCAACATTATTAAAGAGCATATGCTCTTGACCTTCGCCGCTAGTCCATAGCGTTTTGCAAGCTACTGTGCAACTTTGGCAACCAATACATTTGTTTAGGTCAATGACCATTGAAATTTGACGACCCATAACGATTAAGCCTCAGTTTCTGAAAGAGTGGTTACGGCAAGCCATTTTATATCAGCCGTGGTGAATTCAGCTGCGTTTTCAAGCGCAAGAATTAATAGTAGCGCAGCGTCATCGCGTACAGACACATTATTGGCCAGTGCGGGGATCCAATCGGCTAGGTGTCGTTTAGCAAAATCATTTTGCGCTGCGCGCAGGCTGCTAACTAATTTTGCATCTGTCGCTTGTGATTCGTGCCAGGCTAAAAAGTACATGAACTCCATTAGCACCGATAAGTGATCAGGCTGCCAAGCGTAAGCCTCGCCTAAGGTGTAACCAAAGTGCTCATAGAACCGAGCTACTTCTTCTTTGCTAGCAGGGTTTGCACCAGGGGATAGCTCTTCTCGAATAGCTAAAGGAGGACCTTTGTCCCCAACTTCAAACAGCGCGCCGTAGCTGGCAAACAGCCGCTCTAATGCGTTAGGGTCACTATTAAGAGAGCTTTCTAGCGAGCTTGCCTTAGTGTAGTCAAATGGCAGATTGTCGCTCGCAACGCTAAGTCCTTCAATTGCCTGCTCGTAAGCCTGCCAATGCTCTGCAGCCTCGCCACTTGGAGAAGCGAGTAAACGTGAGAGGGAGTGGTAGCACTGCGCACGCGCTAAATTGTGAGCTGGTGTCTTCATTTAATACGGGACTTTGCAGCAGTTACTGTGCCTTTACTGTGTAACTTAAAGTTACAGGTAAAATCGCGATACGTTTGATTCGGCGCATAGGCTAGTACACGATAACCTAAATGCCCATAATCACCTGCTATAGAGGTAGGTTTGACTAAACCTGCTGTTGGGATAACTGCAGCAAAGTTTTGGCGACCACGGAACATCGTTGGATCCCAGCCGTGGTACATGTACACCGTTCCGGGCATGATTCCTGCAGAAGGGTGTGCCATGCAAATAAAACTACCTGCATTATTAAACACTTCAATTAGATCGCCATCACGGACATTTCGCGCACTTGCGTCATCAGGATTTACATAAATATCTGGTTCGCCGCGTTGTAGAGAAAGTAAGAATGAATCATCGCGCCACATACTGTGTACACCATGTCGTGCATGGCCCATAGTCATTTGCAAAGGGTAGCCTTTAATCTTTAGAGGAGCATGGTAGACCGGCAGTGCTTCGTCGAATTTAAGGAACCATTCGTGGTCTATATAAAATTGCTGCCGACCGGTCAATGTCTCATAGGGGCGTTTGTCATGTACGGATTCGCTGATGTCGTTATGAAAAGGGCTATTCGACCCATCCCACATCACTCCGGCGGATTCGTCAACTCGCACAATCCCTTTAGCAGCAAATTCTGCAAAGCTCATTTTAGGAATGCCCGGCGTGGCGTTAATAATGAACTGAACAATATCGCGTGAATCACGTATCGCCCCATCCATGGTGTACAGTTCTAATGTGCGGCGGAGATCGCGTCGGAAGGTTCGACCATCCACATTATCTTTAAGTGCAGTGACTCTACGTTCTGTTGCTACTTTACTAATAGCTGCAGAAATACGCCGCAGGGCTTCAAAGTCGTCAACAGCTTCGCCTAAAGGAGGGACAGCCGCATCAAGCACCTGCACATACGGATGGCGTGATTGCAGCATGATGTCGGCGCGCTCGTAGTGGTGCGCAATAGGCAGAACGATATCTGAATGGTGCATCGTGATGCCAGCATCGGGGACCAAAGAAACAATCATATCGAGTTTTAAAAAAGCCTCCGTGCGCCAGCGATTGCCCGATGCCCGCCAGTTAGCCCCGTTTTCTCCAGCGAAAATACCCATCTTCCAACCGTTTTTTCCGTATTGCGGAAACCAGTCTTCTTTGAGTGAGTGTTTATAGTGGGAGTCAACTTCATCGGCGAGTTTCTTGCCATAGATTTTCTCATTGAGCTCACGCATTCGCCCATGGTCGTAGTCCCATAATGTAGAGGCTACAATTCGCGTTGCAGCGCCCACGCCAGCAAAGGCAAAGGAAGTAATGCCGCGTGACTTGGGGCCGTTAGCCATTTGCACGCCTCCCCCCTCATGTCCAGTGGCGCCGGTAAGAGCACAGAGCAACAACATAGCGCGTTGCAGCAAATCACCATGAAGCCATTTGCAGGCTGAGAAGCCTGCATAAATCATAGCGTGCCGGCCGGCTTTGGCAAACTCATGAGCAATAGTACGTACGGCTTTTGGATTAAGCCCGGTAACTGTTTGCATTTGTTCTGGGGTATGTTGAGCCGCACGATCTTTGAGTAATTCAAAAACTGTAGTGATACGCACTGGTCCTTTACGTGTTTCTGCGATCCAAGTTCCTTCTAAAGCAGGGACAATATCTCCCAGTGCAATTGTTTCAAATTTTCGACGTCGTCGACCAACTGGTGCTTGTGCAGCACCTGTGCCTGGTGCTTGCAACATCCTTTGAGTTTTTTGATCCCAAATATAAAATACGTTATCGCGTACGGCGAGCATATCTACCAGGTTCATATCTTCCGCACGTAAAAATTCACCGGTGTCAGCACGGACTAAAAATGGCAGGTCAGTTTGTTCGCGAATATAACCAGCGTCATACAGCTTCTCGCTGATGATAGTGTGTACCATCGCCATGGCTAGTGCAGTATCTGTACCTGGTTTTGGGTTTAACCATTTAGAAGAGTGCATCGCCGTAGGTGTAAATTCCGGAGAGATTGTTACGACCTCGGTGCCGTTATACTTCGCTTCCCAAAAGAAATGCGCATCTGGAATTCGTGTAACGGCAGGGTTTGACATCCATACTAATACACATTTTGATTTGTACACCGCGGCCATGGTGTCGCCTAAATATGTTTGGCCAGTGGTCATATAGAAACCCGTAGGCAAGTCGCCAACGCCAGAATAAAACTCTGGCACCGTCACACCAGTAATATTTGAGAATCGCGCGAGTGCTGAATAAGAAGCCATTTTTACTGCGAGCTGTGTGCCGCTGCCCAAGGTGATGGAATCAGGGCCATGCTTAACTGCAATTTCAATAAATTTTTCAGCAATTTCTCGAGTTGCTTGATCCCAAGTGATCCGCTGCCATTTTCCTTCCCCACGTTTCCCAATGCGCTTCATTGGGTACAGCACGCGCTGTTTGCCATACATATAACGCGCGTGACGTAGGCCCTTGTTGCAACCACGTGGGCCATAATCTGGTACATCGGCATCACCAGAACGTTCGTATTGTGCTTGTTGTTCCTCACGCCAAACAACGCCATTGCGGATATAAACATTGAATGCGCAGGTACCGGCACAGTTAGTGCCGTGTGTCCCGTGGGCTACTTTGTCCCAAGTCCATTTTTTTCGCCATACGTCTTCGATACGACGATAGGGGCGTGCAGATGCATCAGCAATGGTACTTCCATGATGCAAAGTGAGCGCAGTGCTCAGTAAGGCTGTTTTGCCTAAAAAATCCCGACGCGTTACGGCCATGACTAAATGCTCTCTATTGGGTGAGAGATTAGGACAGTAGTGTAGAGCCTTCACTAAACCTCAGATATTTCGCCGCAATGCGGTCGAAGTTTATTCAGTTATTTCTTGGAAGTTTTAAATAATGATGCTACCCATTAATTGGCCTACAAACCAGGCGATGAGGCCGGCGCCACCACCGATAAACACCATACGTAGAGCGCCGAGCCACGCCTGTCGCCCTGTGAAGAGGCTAATGATTAGTCCAATGAGTGTTAGGCTCAGCACTGTAATAGCGAGGGTCCAATAAATCGCGAGTTTTCCAGTGGCACTCAATAAAAAAGGCATTAAAGGCAATAACGCACCCACGGTGAAGGCTAGAAAGGAGGAAATAGCTGCGGCCCAAGGCGAGCCAAGATCATCCGGGTTCAAGCCGAGCTCTTCACGGCTCAAGGTTGCTAAAGCTTGTTCGGGATTAGCGAGCATAGTACGCGCTAGGCTGCGGGCCTCTTGGAGTTCCAAGCCTCTTGCGTTGTATATTAGTGCAAGCTCTTCAGCTTCTTCTTCTGGGTATTCAGCAAGTTCGTCGCGTTCGAGAGCCATTTGGTATTCATACATGTCTCGCTGAGAGCGCACTGAGATATATTCACCGGCGCCCATCGATAGCGCACCGGCCAATAAACCCGCGACACCAGTAGTGAGCACCATATTATTTTGCAAGCCGGCACTGGCTACTCCAATTACTAAAGCAGCATTGGATACAAGGCCGTCATTGATACCAAATATTGTTGCACGTAAATTCCCGCCTGATACGCTACCACGGTGTCGTTGACCAACCTCGCTTACCGAAGTTGGCATTACATGCCCTGGCGTGGATGGGCTACTGTAGATGGACAGGCCGCGTAATTTCATAGCTGCTAAAGCATGACGTGTGGCGCGAGGCCCAAATTTTTTCACTAAAGAGGCTACTATGTGTGCTCTTAGGGTGGGCTTGTATGTGAGGATGAGTGTAGGTTGATTTGCCTGCCACTGATGAGCTTGGTGTTCCGCTGCGCCTGCAAGCTTCTCAAACATATCTCGTTTATTTAAATCAGGCTCGCAAGCTGCTACCCTGCGGTATAGCCAAGCAGATTCTTTTTCGTGATACCAACTTTCAGGCCCGCCACTCACTTTTCGTCTTCGTCCTCATCGTCCCAGTCTTCATCCTCATCCTCATCCTCATCCTCATCCTCATCCTCATCCTCATCCTCATCCTCATCCTCATCTTCATCCTCAGACCAGCCTTCTGGCTGCGTGGTTAGCTCAAGATCGAGCTCATGCCATATGTCAATATCCAGTTCTTCTAGCTCGCCATCTAAGTATTCAATTTCCACTAGATCGGAATCTTCATTCACAGACAGTACTCGGAAGGTTTCATCCTCCTCTTCATTGTGGTACCACTGACCTGGGACGGGCGGGTTATCTCTGCTCATGGTGCTCACCTTAGCTCAAAAAAACGGTCTTAGCTCAATTGGTTTATTTTACCGGCGTACGCTCGGCACACGCAAACAGCTATAGTGTGATTGTTTAAATGGATTGAGCCTCATGCCCCCTCGTCATACACTCGGTTCTGTAATAAGCCCGCTCAATAAGGCCAAGCGCATCGTCGTTAAGGTTGGCTCGGCTTTGTTGGTTGATGCCACCACTGGGCGATTAAACCGCAGCTGGCTCGAGACCTTGATTGATGATGTAGTGCGCTTAAAGCGCCAAGGCCGAGAGGTCATTTTAGTCTCCTCCGGTGCAATTGCCCTTGGACGCCGGCATTTAGGTTTGCCCAAAGGTCCATTGCGTCTCGAACAGAGCCAAGCTGCCGCAGCGGTGGGGCAGATTCGGCTTGCCCATGCCTATAAAGAATTACTTGAAGCCCATGATATTCCTGTGGCGCAGATTTTGCTCACCCTTGAAGATACTGAACAACGTCGGCGCTATTTAAATGCCCGGGCTACTTTAATGACTTTGCTTGGATATGGTGCCGTACCTGTCATTAATGAAAATGACACTGTAGCAACTGCTGAGATTCGCTATGGTGATAATGATCGATTAGCCGCGCGCGTTGCGCAAATGGTGAGTGCGGATTGCCTCTTGTTGTTATCAGATATTGATGGCCTGTACACCTCAGACCCTCATAAAAATAAAAGTGCGAAGTTCATTGCAAAGGTTACGCAAATCACTCCCGAGATTGAAGCTATGGCCGGCGGTTCAGCCTCGGAGTTTGGACGTGGCGGGATGACTACCAAAATTATGGCTGCGCGCATTGCGGTGGCCGCGGGCTGTCATTTTTGTATCGCACTTGGTGCGCCACGTCACCCTGTGAGGCGTATTGAACAAGGCTCACGTTGTACTTGGTTTATGCCGAGCGGATCACCAGTTGCGGCCCGTAAACAATGGATTGCAGGAACACTCAAACCTGCCGGTACATTGATCATCGACGAAGGTGCTGCACGCGCATTGCGTTCTGGTAAAAGCTTGTTACCTGCTGGGGTTACTGCAATTAACGGGCATTTCGAGCGCGGAGACACAGTGAGCGTATGTTTAGAAGGGGGGCAAGAGATTGCGCGTGGCATCATTGCTTATTCTGGGGGCGATGCGATGCGTATCATCGGCCAACAAAGTGCTGCCATTCAAGCATTGCATGGCTTTGCTGGTCGCGATGAAATAATTCACCGTGATGATCTAGTATTGCAGTTATCTTGACCTTTCCTTTAATTACCACTGTCACAAAAATGAACATAGAAATTACAACCTTAATGAATTCGCTGGGCCAAGAGGCTCTTTTAGCGCGCCCTATTTTAGCATTGGCTTCGCGTATACAAAAGGATAAGGCCTTACGTATTGCTGCAGAGGCACTACGCCGAGAAAAAAATAAAATACTGACTGCGAATGAATGCGATATTACTGTTGCTCGTGAAAGAAATTTATCTTCCGCTCTCTTAGAGCGTTTGACTCTCAACGTTGCACGTGTGGAATTAATTGCAAAGAGTTTAGAAGATATTGCGGCACTGCCGGATCCGATTGGTTCTTTAATTTCTGAGTGGACACGTCCAAATGGTTTGGCAATCTCGCGTATTCGCGTACCCCTTGGTGTGGTGGGTATTATATTTGAGAGTCGACCTAATGTGACTGCTGATGCAGGAGGACTTTGTTTAAAATCTGGCAATCCGGTTATTTTGCGCGGTGGCTCAGAGAGTATGAATTCTAATACAGCTATTTATACCTGCTTACTCGAAGGTTTGAATGCAGCTGCCTTGCCTTTATCTTGTATTCAACTCGTGCCAACTACAGATCGCGAAGCGGTAGGCCACATGCTCTCAAATATGACAGAGTATTTAGACGTTTTAGTTCCACGCGGTGGCAGGAGTTTAGTGGAACGTGTTCGAAATGAAGCTCGTGTCCCGGTCATTGGCCATCTCGAGGGTAACTGCCATGTATATGTGGATTGTGATGCTAATTTAAAGATGGCGATTGAAATTATTTTAAATGCTAAATTAAGACGCACTGGAGTGTGTGGCTCTGCTGAGACTTTATTGGTCGACAGTGCTGGGGGAGCAACTCTTTTGGCTCCGTTGGTACGTGCCTTGCTAGATGCAGGTTGTGTCGTGAGAGGTGATACTGAAACTCAAAAAATAGATGTACGCGTGCAAGTAGCCACAGAAGTAGATTGGTTTACCGAATATCTCGATGCTATCATTGCAGTTAAAGTCGTGGATGGTATTCAAGCAGCCATGGCACATATTGCCCACTATGGATCTGGACATACTGAATCTATTGTTACTGATAGCGCCGCCACTGCTGAGAAGTTCTTGAATACTGTTGATAGCGCAATTGTGTTACATAACGCTTCGACGCAATTTGCTGATGGAGGTGAATTTGGAATGGGTGCAGAGATTGGTATTTCTACCGATCGTTTTCATGCACGTGGGCCGGTGGGGGTAGAACAACTCACTAGTTATAAATATGTGGTGCGTGGCACAGGCCAGGTCCGTCCTTAAGCTTTCGAGCTTAAATTAGAACTTGAGCGCCGCCGCGCAGTGAGAATACGTTCAATACTCCTCTCTCTCTTAAAGTGAAGCTAGCGCTACGGCTGCGCAGGCCACGCGAGCAGATCAATAGGTAATGACCCGCAGAGGGTAAATTTTGACCTGCTAAAAGCTCCTCCATCGGTATGCATAGCGCCTTGTCGGTATGCTGGTCTAATGGCAGTGGTCGTGCTGCAATCTCTGCAGCATCGCGAATGTCTACTAAAGTTAACCCTGCAGCTAAGGCCATCGAAAGTGTTTCAAACCCGAGTTCTATGTCTGCCTCTGGAGATGGAATCTGCGTACAATCTTTTCCAGTGCAGTGAAAATTTCTTTGTGCAGCAATACGCGTCATATTTAAATTTAATAAATCAATTACTAATAATTCATTGCCGAGTTGTCCGGGTAAGTTAAGTAATATTTTTAGTGCTTCTAAGGCTTGCAGGGTACCCAGTACACCTGGTACTGGGCCGAGCACTCCAACTTGAGCGCAATTACCTATCACACCATCGCGTGTAGCAGTAGGCCAAATACAGCGTAAGCAGGTACTGTTTTGTGAAGAGCTCACAACTTGTAGTTGACCTTCGTACTGGTAGACGCTTGCAAAGATGGCGGGCTTTTTAAGTTGTTGCGCTAAATCATTTAGCAAAAATTTTGTACTAAAATTATCGCTGCAATCAATAAGTAAGTTGCAGTCGCGCAAGAAATCAACTCCGTTATGTGCTTCAAGACGGGCGTTATGCGTCGTGATTCGAACTTCAGGATTTAATGCGCGCACGCGAATCGAAGCTAGTTCCGCCTTGGATTTTCCGCAGTCGCTACGTGAATACCAAGTTTGGCGATGTAAGTTAGATGGCTCGAGGAGATCACCATCAATAATAATTAAATGCCCTAGGCCCGCGCCAGATAAATATTGTAGTACGGGGACACCTAAACCCCCAGCACCAATTACTGCTACAGTGCTAGCGCGTAATTTTTCTTGACCTACCACGCCGACTTCACGTAATGATATTTGGCGTGAGTAATCGGTTTCTAGAATCTCATTATTGTGAGTTAATTGGTGGTCAGTTTGCTGACCTTGTTCATGATCATGAGTGCCAATATCCGCAGCGCAGCGTTCGCAGTTAACCCATCCTGAATTTCCGTTGACGTAATGTTCTTTTTTCCAAATAGGCACGCGGTGTTTGACTTCATCTATGATGTAACGGCAAGCTTTGAAAGCTTCATCGCGGTGTCGCGCGCTCACGCCCACCCAAACCGCCAGCTCTCCGACAGCTAAATCGCCAACCCGATGAAAGCAGTATGCGTTTTGCACGCCAAAACGATCGCAAGCCTCTTGGATAATGCACTCACCTTCATTGACTGCGAGTAATTCGAAGGTCTCGTATTCTAAATGTTCTACTTCTTGGTTTTCGTTATGATTCCTTACCCATCCTTCAAACGAGACATAACCGCCACAGGTGGGATCAGTGAGTTCACTTTGTAGCGCCCGCACATCAAAATGCTGTGTGGAAAAATGGAAGCGCGACATTGATTTAACCGCCTGCCACGGGTGGGATAAATACAACTGTATCGTTTGTAGCTAAAGGTTGTGTCCATGCTCCAAAGGTTGCATTCACAGCGACGCGCAGCATCTCTTGCGGTAAAGTAAATGGGTGACGTATTGCAAGCTCTAAATAAAGCGCGGCGGGCGTCTGTGCATCTGTGAGTAAAGTTTCTTCGCTACAACCAGCTTGTTCGCGCAGTAATGCAAAGTATTGAACTTTAATGCAGCGCGTGCTGTGGCTTTCTTGAGTATTTAGTGCATTCATGGCTTGCAAATATTCCTCGGATGAATTGATGTTCTCAAGTGAGCGAGCCGAATATGGTGAGATTAATGTAATTTTACCTTGCTCATTTGCCTTAATCAAAAATTTTCGGGGGCAGTAGTGTCCCGAAGTTGCATAGCTTAAAAGTGCCGGCGCACTTCGAGCTTCGAAAATTGTGCATAACGGTTCCGGTAGGCCATCATGTGCAGAGGTAAATGCAGTGGCTAATTTCGTAGAATTCCGTGCTGCAAGTAAATAGTTCAGTGCAGCGATATCTAAGAAGGGCAGGTCACAGGCAAGTATCCACCACGCGACATTTGTGTGCGCGTGTTGTGCAGCCAGTATCCCAGCTAAAGGGCCTGCTAGTGCAGTGTCATCATCTACTCCTGCTAAATGGTCAACAATTTGCGGAAAGTTTCTGCGAGTAGCTTCGTCTATCTGATCGGTTCGCACAGAAATGAAGGTTCGTTCGGTAACTGCTTGAAGCAATGCAAAGCTTTGAGCCAGTTGTGTGCGTCCGTGGTAGGCAAGGGTAGCTTTATCGCGCTTCATGCGAGTGCTATGACCTCCAGCTAAGACAAGCCCATAAATCGCAGCGTTCATTGATCGCGCGTAAAGTTACGTTTTCCGCCGCGCTTGGAGAGTAAGCGGACTTCTAGTATTTTAATATCATGTGAGAGTGCTTTGCACATATCGTAAATAGTCAGCGCTGCCACTGCGGCTCCGGTGAGCGCTTCCATTTCAACGCCCGTACGGTGCGTTACGCGCACAGTACAACGGATAACTATTAAACCGCCACGTTGTAGGTTGATATCTACCGCAGAATATTCAATGGGCAGTGGGTGGCAGAAAGGTATTAGCTCATGTGTGCGTTTGACTGCTTGGACTGCAGCAATTATCGCAGTATCAAAGACTGGGCCCTTGTGCGTGCGGTGCCCTGTGGCAGTTAAAGCACGGCTGATAGTTAGTGGCAGTTTAACGCGTGCTTCGGCTACAGCTTCGCGTAATGTTATTTCTTTGTTTCCTACATCAACCATACTGGGTCGGTTTTTTATATCAATATGAGTTAGTTTTTTTGTATTAGGCCGCGCCATAAATTAACCGCCGATATAAAACATTTCTACTTTTTCTGCCCTGACTTGAGATTGCTTTGCCTCTAGGCTAGCTCTTAGTTCGCTGTAGCGATCTTTGCGACCATGCCAAATAGCACTCAGTAGCCCTATAAGCTCATCGTCTGTTGCTCCAGCGCGCAAAGGGCCACGTATATCAGCGCCTTTTAGAGCAAATAAACAGGTGAATAGCGATCCGTCGGACGATAAGCGTGCGCGAGAGCAATTGCCACAAAATGGCTGACTCACTGAAGAAATAAATCCTACCTCACCTTGCCCATCAGAAAAGGATTGTCTTGCAGCTACTTCGCCCTTGTAATTAGGGTCCAAAGACTCAAGTGGCCAACGTGCGTGAATTTGGGCCGCTAATTCTGCCGAGGGCAGTACTCTATCTGCCTGCCACTCATTGCGATTGCCGACATCCATATATTCAATAAAGCGCACAATTACACCCGTTCCACGGAATTTCTCCACTAAGGAAAGTGCGGTATGGTCGTTAATTCCTCTTTGCACTACGGCATTCACTTTGATCGGTGTAAGTCCGGCACGTTGTGCAGCTTCAATACCCTCAAGTACTTCTGCTACGCCTCCAAAACCGCCACTCATCTTTGAGAAAATGGCGTCATCTAAACTATCTAGACTCACAGTAATGCGTGAGAGTCCCGCTGCTTTTAATTCGGCAGCATATTTTCCCAGCAGCACACCGTTGGTAGTTAGCGCTATATCTTCAATGCCTGGGAGTGTACTCAGATCTCCGACCAGATCTGATAAATTTGCACGCAATAGTGGCTCACCACCGGTGATGCGTAGTTTACGTACGCCTAGATCTGTGCTGATGCGTGCTAGGCGGACGATCTCATCGAAAGAGAGGCGTTCAGCAGATTTTAAAAAACGATAACCTTCATTAAAAGTGTGTTGCGGCATACAGTATGGACATCGAAAATTACAGCGATCCATGACCGAGATGCGTAAGTCACGCAGCGGGCGCGCAAGTTGATCGCGTGGTTCGCTGTGGAGCTTAAACTGGCTCAATTTGTATTCCTTTTGTTCGTTATTTCTGGAGATCATGAGAGGTTTTTTACCAGCGGTACAAGGTTGTTACAAATCCTTTGGGGTGGGTGTTAGGCCCTGGGGGAAGTTCAATGATACCGTGCGTGCTCCTCAATGAAGTTAAATCGCCAGAGCCATTAGTCATCCGCGGGTGCGCCCAAGCCCGGCCCCAATTATCTACCTCTATACTGACAGGGATGAAAGATGTGAGAGCTGTTTTAACTTCGACAGCTGAAGCGATCGCTATTTTTTCAATTTTCCGTGATTCCTCACCCATAGCCGCGTACAAACTTGGGATTACATAGCGTGCTAGGCACACCAAGGTTGAGACCGGATTACCAGGAAGCGCAAAAACTGCAGTACCGGCAGGACCAATACCAAACCACATTGGTTTGCCAGGACGTTGCGTAACTTTATGAAATACTTCGCGTACCCCTAAAGCTGTGAGGGCTTGCGGGATTAAATCTAAATGCCCCATAGATACGCCTCCAGACAGCACCAGTACATCGTGTGTATCTAGATGCACACGTAAGCGTTGCTTGAGAGTTTCAAAGCTATCGGGTAAGTGGTCATCGGCTAATCTTTGAAAGCCATGTAGGCGCAGTGAAGTAACTATTCCATAAGTATTTGAGCGTCTTATTTCATGAGCCTGAATCGGCTCGCCCGGTTCGATGAGTTCATTGCCGGTAGAGATAACAAGAATTCTGGGCTGTACGCTTACACGGATGCGGGCCATGCCGGCACTTGCGGCAATGGCAATCTCAGGGGCCCCTAAGCGTTGTCCTACATTCACTAGCAGCGTGCCTTGCGTAGTGTCAGACCCACGACGATGTACATTAAGGTAGGGTGCTATGCGCACACTGTCGGCAATATCTGCATGTCGATATTCGGGATCGTTGTTAAGTGTAATTTGTTCAATTGGTACCACGGCATCACAACCTCGAGGCAGCATCGCGCCGGTCATAATTTCAATTGCGTGTTGCGGATTGATCAGGGTAAGTGGGGCTTGCCCTGCGACCTGCATGGCTTGAATCTTTAAGCGTTTACTACCTCTCTTGAATCCTGCGCTGCTTAAGGCAATGCCATCCATGGCCACACGATCAAAGGGTGGTTGGTCGCGTTCGGCATAGATATTTTCGCGCAGAACAGCACTGGTGCATTGCACCAAAGGCAAAGATTCAATAGGTAGACATGTTAAATGCAACCCAATGAGAGCATCGGCTTCAGCAGGTGAGATCATGCCGAGAAGTGTATCTCGGCATGATGCTTAGGAAGCCCACCTAGTGGCGAGTTTCAGGTCTTTTTATTCTTTTCCTTATAAACGCGGATCTGAGCGTTTAAACGATCGGCAGCGGCTTGTGAGTCGTCAACAGCCGCATTCATTTTTTGATCGACAATCTTGCGACGTTCAGCCCGCTGTTCAGGAGTTAAGTTTATTTCGGCGGTCATAGTGGTCGTAAACTCATATTCTAAGCATGTTTGGTAAGCTGAGATTTCGGCATCAAAAGCCTTCACAGCACGTTGAGCAGTGATCATTTCTTCGATTTTTGCTGTATTACCATCAGGAATCATGCCCGGTGCCTTTGGATAGGGGCAGGCTGCATTAACGGTACTAGCGGCCATAACAACCAAGAGAGTTAGAGAAATTAAGGTCTTCATTTCAGAGGATCCCCCCACGAGATCTGTACATAGGACTCAATACTAGCCGCAGAACCTAGTTCAAGCCAGTGGTAGACTCTCCAAGTTGCGTCCGTAGCTCAGTT
>SHZO01000042.1 GCA_009692285.1 Gammaproteobacteria bacterium
TAGTACTGCTTGATGGAATCGATCTGCGTGATTACCGACGTACCGATTTGCGAAGTCAAGTGAGTTTAGTTAGTCAAGAGGTTACCCTATTTGATGACACCATTCGTAATAATATAGCTTTTAGTATTGCACAGGCTGATTCTGTAGAGGTTGATGCAGCAGCTGAAGCGGCTCATGTGATGGAGTTTGCTGCAGATTTCCCGCAGGGTTTAAACACTGGTATTGGTGATCGCGGTAGTTTGCTTTCTGGAGGGCAGCGACAAAGAATTTCTATTGCTCGTGCCCTACTTAAAGATGCACCCGTACTAATTTTAGATGAAGCAACAAGTGCATTAGACAGTCAGTCTGAGCGGCACATTCAAAATGCGCTGGCAACCTTAGTACATAATCGCACCACACTAGTGATCGCGCATCGTCTTTCTACTATTGAGCAGGCTGATTTGATCATTGTGCTAAGCAATGGTTGTGTGCTAGAAACGGGCACTCATTCACAGTTATTGGATCTTAATGGCCACTATGCTTTGCTTTATCGTATGCAGTTCGCGGTCTAATTTCTGAATACTGCAAAAATTTCGCGCAGTCTCGAAGCTCGATTGCATTCATTGTGGTACTCAGAAGCTTCAGTGCCTTTGGTGTTATCTTTGCTCGCACGCGTTTATGGGTGGCTGATCTTTGTGCGACTTTTGACCTACCGCATGGGCCTACGTTCAATTTACCGCTCTACCGTACCCGTCGTTGTCATTGGAAATTTGATGGTGGGCGGTACGGGTAAAACCCCTTTAACTGCCTGGCTGGCCACGGCACTGAAACAAACTGGGTTCAAGCCTGGAATTCTGACTCGTGGTTATGGTTCTGGTTCTAGGCGTGCGCAACAGGTTACAAGCGAGTCTATCGCGGCCCAAGTCGGCGATGAGCCGTTAATGTTGGCGTGCCAGGTTAACGTACCGGTAGTGTTAGCTCCGCGTCGTGCAGAGGGAGCTAAATTGTTAGAGTCCCTAGGTGTTGAAATTATTTTGTGTGACGATGGATTGCAACATTATGGGCTAGCTCGAGACCTTGAAATTGCTGTTTTTGATGGTGTGCGTGGCTTGGGAAACGGGCACCTCTTACCTGCCGGCCCGTTGAGAGAAAGCTTGCAGCGCTTAGATAGTGTTGATTTTGTAGTTTTTAACGGTGTTGGCGATGCGCTTGCTCAGACTCCTAAGTTGCATATGCAATTGAGGCCGTTGCCTGCACGCGCTTTGATTGACCAAAACTTAAGTCGTGATCTCGAGAGTTTTCGCGGTCAGACGGTACATGCAGTTGCGGCCATTGGTCATCCAGAACGATTTTTCACGACTTTGCGCTTAGCTGGCCTAAGCATAATAGAGCACCCCTTCCCGGATCATGCCCCTCTGATACCTGAAGACTTTAATTTTGGGGATACTAAGTTGATACTGATGACATCCAAAGATGCTGTAAAATGTAAGGCCTTTGCTGATTCAAGGATGTGGCAAGTGCCTGTAGCAGTACAGTTGGTGCCTAATTTTGGCCAAGACTTACTAGATAGAATTGTAGCCTTAGTAAAGAGTTGAATTGAATGGATAATCGTTTATTAGATATTTTGGCTTGCCCGCTCTGCAAAGGGCCTCTAGCGTACCAATACGAAGCGAAATTATTAGTATGTCGCGCAGATCGCTTAGGATTCGTTGTGCGTGACGGCATACCTATTATGCTTGAAGAAGAGGCGCGTATTTTAGCTGCGGATGATCCGCTGCTAGAGCGTTAAGACTAGCCATTTATGTATCGCATTGTTATACCTACGCGATACGGTTCGACGCGATTGCCTGGTAAGCCCTTGCTTCTACTGGCAGGTAAGCCCATGTTGCAATGGGTCTATGAACGTGCCCTTGGGTGTGCCGCCAAAGAGGTGATCATAGCAACGGATGATCAAAGAATTTTTGATATTGCTTCGGCCTTTGGGGCGCGGGTAATTTTAACTTCTGTAGCGCATCTTAGTGGGACTGATCGTATTGGTGAGGTCGCTGACTTGTGTGGTTGGAGAGACGATGAGGTTGTTGTTAACTTGCAAAGCGATGAGCCAAGTATGCCTGTATCACTCATTGAACAAGTAGCCAATCTCTTATTGGAGCATTCGAGCGCTGCGATTGCTACCCTCGCAACTCCGGTACTCACTGTTGAGGAGTATCTAAACCCTAATGCAGTTAAAGTGATTACGGACCAAGAGGGCAGGGCTCTTTATTTTAGTCGTGCCCCCATTCCTTGGCATCGCGATCATGGTGAGTCTGGTCAGTTGCGTTTCGAGGGCGCACGAAGACATTTGGGTTTATATGCATATCGAGTGAGGGCATTGCGTCAATTGGCAATCTTGCCACTAGCGTCTTTAGAGAATGCCGAAAAGTTAGAGCAACTCCGTGCTTTATTTCACGGTTTAGAGATTAGAGTGGCGCACGCTGCACAGTCCCCTGGACCGGATGTTAATACTGCCGAAGACTTAGCGCGCGCCGAACAGTCTTTGCTATACAGCGCGCGCTAAATATTTCTTAGTAATCCTCTCGGCGGCGCTCACTACTGGCGGCGGGTCCTGAGGACCACACCACACGTGGCGCTTCAATTGGCGCTTCAATAATTAGCAAAGGTTCTGCAAGAGGCGCTTTTAAAACTAAAGGAACTGGAGCGCTATCGCTTGGTGGTTCGGCAGCGAGCCCAGTCCAGCTCATGCCAGTTTGAGTCTCACTACGGGGTGGTGGGGGCACTTCAAATTTAAATTCAGCTGTGTGCTGTGGTGCAACCTCTGAGGTGCCATCAAAACTATGTGGTGGTTCAAAAACTTGTTCACCGTTAGGACCAAAACTAGGCTCGCCATTATTCTTCTCTTGCAGTGAGTCGCGCGGCCCTTGTCCATTGCGACGACCGCGTCGGCCACGACGACGCCCCCGACGTTGATCGCCGTTACCCTCATTTGCATCGTCGTTGGTCAGATTCGCTACATGATCTGCTAGGTTACTCTCCACGTTATCTAATTGCTGCTCGTGAGGTTCAGGTGGTGTTGAAGATGGTGTTTGTTGTGGAGCTACAGAGGCAACGTTAGTATTTGTGTTGCTCGAGGCAGCCATTTTTCGATCACGCCGACGTGGATCCTCACGCCGACGATTCTGCCCTCCTTCAGCGTTACGCGGGGGGTGATTGGAGGAGGGCTCGCGTAAATTTTGGTCACGCGTATTTGTATCGCGGCCATTATGATCACGTGGACGATCGCGATCGCGATCACGAAAACGATCGCGCCCACGTGCCTCGTTGTCGCTGCGTTCAGGGTTGCGTGCATTGCCAGATGTATTGCGTGCATCATCTGTGCGTTCACCGCCGCGATTGCTACCAAAGCGGGCATCACGATCACGATGATTGCTACTATCACGTCGCGAGACGTTGCGGTTATCACTGCGTCCATAGCGATCGGGGCGATTTTTAGTGCCATTGTTGCTATTGGTTGGGTTGGGCTCTCCAAATAACCAACGCCAAAAGCGTACAAAAATTCCAGGGCGTGGACCGCGATAAGTAGTGGCTATTGCGGGGGAAACGCTCGGGGTATTTTGGCTTCCTACCACAACGGGTACAGGTGTAGTGGGCAGAAAGGTTGGTACCGCAGCAGGTTCTTGCGCAGCTTGGGTTTCTCGTATGCCACTTGGGTTGATAACTTTAGCTGGCGTAGGAAGTTGATAGCTTAATTTTTTTATTTCCGTAGACTCAGATTCATCTGCGCGTAATCGGCGAATTGAATACTCAGGGGTATTAATATTTAGATTAGGCACAATGACAAGTTCTACATCCCCCTTGTCTTCAAGGGCGCGTAACCATTCGCGTTTTTCATTAAAGAGATAGGTAGCCACTTCTACTGGCACTTCAACAATAACTTTTGAAGTACGATCTTTACGTGCTTCTTCGCCAATGAGACGCAAAATAGCCAAAGCCATAGACTCAACGGTGCGTATACTGCCTATACCTGTACAACGCGGACAGACTTCATGGCTGGAATCGCTTAGCGAAGGGCGCAGACGTTGGCGCGACATTTCTAATAAACCAAAGCGCGAGAGTTGTCCAATTTGAATACGCGCTCGATCCATTCTCATTGCATTACGCAGGCAATCTTCAACAGCACGTTGGTTGCGACTTTCTTCCATATCAATGAAATCTATGACGATCAGACCACCAATATCGCGGATGCGTAGTTGACGAGCTATTTCTTCAGCTGCTTCGAGATTAGTATTGGTTGCAGTGTGCTCAATATCAGAACCACGCGTTGCACGCGCTGAATTAATATCAATGGAAACCAATGCTTCGGTATAATCTATGACAATCGAACCGCCTGAGGGTAATTGCACTTTGTGGGCATAAGCAGATTCGATTTGGCTTTCAATTTGGTACCGCGTAAACAGTGGGATGTCATCACTGTAGATTTTTAGACGGCGACCGCCCTCGGTGGGCATAAAGCGATGCATATACTCCTGAGCAATGCGTTGGGAGTGTTCGTCATCTACTATGATTTCAGCAATTTCTTCTGAGAAGTAATCGCGCAGGGCACGGGTAACAGGATCACTCTCTCTGTACACCAAAAATGGCGCAGGGCGCTCAAGCACTGCTTTGACGATTTCATCCCATTGCACTTTTAGGTTATCTAGATCCCATTGCAGTTCTTCTACTGCACGACCCACGCCAGCGGTGCGCACGATAGCGCCCATGCCTTGTGGGATAACTAATGTATCCATGATCTGCCGCATTTGGTCGCGGTCTTCACCCTCAATACGTCGGCTGACGCCACCCGCACGTGGGCTATTAGGCATCAGGACCAGAAAACGACCTGCGAGGGAGATGTAGGTAGTAAGTGCAGCGCCTTTATTGCCACGCTCTTCCTTTTCAACTTGGACAACGATGTCCTGACCCTCTTGCAGGATTTCTCGCATATTGATGCGCGAGCCCTGCGGCTGCTTCATGAAATACTCGCGTGAGATTTCTTTCAGTGGAAGAAAACCGTGGCGATCGGCGCCATACTCAACAAAGCAGGCTTCGAGTGAGGGTTCGATCCGTGATATCCGACCTTTGTAAACGTTCGACTTTTTTTGTTCTCTCGATCGCAATTCGATCGATAGATCGTAAAGTTTTTGTCCGTCAACCAGTGCGACGCGCAGCTCTTCCTGCTGCGTGCCATTTACTAACATTCTTTTCATGGGCCCCTAAACTCCGGGATGAGGCCGACAGGCGTGCGGGCAGAACCAGAGAGGTACTGGAGAGCGTGAACTGGTTGACTTGAATATTAATCATTGTCTTGGGTTCTTACGATCTTATTGGCGGCCTTTGGCGCTAGTGCTCTTGATAGCAGAGAGCTAGACTTAGGACCGCCGTTTTTAAAACCTACGGTGGTATCTGGAAACCGACGGCGCGTCGGGGAGCCTCGTAGACTCAACGCCGAGCGCGGCGACTATCGGCCGAACTTCGATGGCCTCGTTGCCAAGGACCAACTAACATGCGGCACCCGCGCTTGAATGACACACTGGCCAGTCTTGCAGCGAGAGCCGCGCTAACGTCTGTTTTGGCTGATCAAGCACAGAGCGCAAGCCAGACAGACCTTCTAAGAGTATGATAAAGACATTGGAAAATCAAGACCTTGCAGAGCAAACTGCGATCCCTATCGTTGATAGTGTGCGCCACGTAATCATCGGCGAGGACTTTGCTGGTGTCCGGCTCGACCGTTTTCTCCATAAACACTACCCTGAAGTACCTCGGATCCGTTTGTTTCGGATTGTTCGGAAGGGAGAGGTGCGGGTAAATCGCAAGCGAGCTGATATCGATACTCGCCTTGCTCTGGGAGACGACGTTCGATTGCCCCCGGTTAAGGATCTGCCGCCAACGCAAGCTCTAGCGCAGACCGAGAGCTTGGCTATTGCGCTTAAGGCCAAAGATTATCCTGGGGGCGCTTTAGAAGTGCGTTATTCTCGGGGTAAGTCCCTGGATGCAGACTCCAGAGGCTTGGATTCAGCAGCGCCCGCATTTGAAGCGCCGGTGCAGCGTGCCATGCGCGTGCCACAGAGCTTAATAGAAACCGTCACCAAAGCCATTATTCATGAGGATGATCGCTTGCTCGTTATAGACAAGCCTGCAGGGCTCGCGGTCCATGGTGGGAGTGGTGTGAGTCTAGGTTTGATAGAGGCATTGCGTGCTGCACGCCCGAATGAGAAAGGCGGTTTGGAATTAGTGCATCGGTTGGACCGCGATACGAGCGGCGTGCTTTTGGTGTCGCGTCGTCCCGCAGTGTTGCGCATGTTGCATGCTAATTTGCGTGATGGCGATGGTTTTGAAAAACGTTACTTAACATTGGTTAAAGGTTGTTGGAATTTGGGTAAAAAACGCATTGATGCTCCATTGCGTACAGATTTGCGTATGGGTGGCGAGCGTACGGTTAAGGTTCAGCCAGGAGGCAAGCCGTCCGTGAGCGACTTTAGGCCTGTGCAATTCTTTGGTCGCACAGCTACCTTACTTGAAGTATCTATCCTAACTGGCCGCACACATCAAATACGCGTCCATTCAGCGTTTGCAGGTCATCCTGTGGCAGGTGACTCAAAATATGGTGACAAAGAATTTAACGCTGAGATGCGCGATCTTGGATTAAATCGAATGTTTTTACATGCTTCAAGCTTATCTTTGGTTTGGCCTGATAAAGGCACTGAGTTTAGTGTCAACGCTCCATTACCTCCTGCATTGGCTGAGGTGATAGACAATCTCACTATAATGAAAAAGAAAAAACCCGCACGACCGTCGCGCTGGCGTTAGATTGAGCGTAGTGTGCGTGCGACCCAGATGAGCGGCAGGCCAATCAGTGCAGTCGGGTCTTCGTTGTGCAGGCGCTCTAGTAAGCTAATCCCGAGGCCTTCGCATTTGAAGCCACCAGCGCAGTCGATTGCAGATTCAGCAGCGACATAGTTGGTAATTTCAACGCCCTGTAGTTCTCTAAAGATGCAGCGCGTGATGTCGACATGTTGTTTCTCAACATCCGCTTCGATACAGACTATGGCAACTGCCGTATAGAAAATAACAGTTTGTGCAGAGAGTTCGGCAAGTTGGAACGCTTGTGCTTCAAGGCTTTTAGGCTTGCTTAAAGTCCGATCTCCGAGTGCGCAGACTTGGTCTGAGCCGATGACTAGGTCGCTGGGATGTAGTTGCGCAATAGCATATGCTTTGGCTAGCGCTAAGCGGCTCGCTAAGGCTTGTGGGCTCTCTTGCTTAAGGCGACTTTCATCGAGTTCGGGAGCTTGCCATTTAAAAGGCAATCGAAGCCGCTCTAGCAGCTCTCGCCGGTAGCGCGAACCTGAAGCCAACCAGAGTCGGCGGTGCATCAGGGCGGAGGGGTAGCTAGACTGAGGAATTATCAAGGTATTTTGACTCAGCGGGAGGTGCCCATTATTATAGCCTCCCCATGACGGCAGGCTGGTCAAGACCTATTGATGTTGACCGTTTGGCTGACGGTGGGGAAGTGCGAGAGTTTAATTTGCCTTTGCGCGATTTACCCCGATTAGTAGGGTCTCTCGCAAGTAAAGAAGGCAGCGCCCATTGTCTATTGTCTTTTAAGCGAGAGAGACGATTTCCCGTCGCAGACATCGAGGTGCAGGCTGAGTTGACATTAATCTGTCAGCGTTGCATGCAGCCCATGCAGTTCTTGGTTAACGAGCGTTCGCGTGTTTGGTTGGTGAGTGAACCAGGCGCTGCAGATCGACTTGAAGCCGGTATTGAGCCCGTACTCGTGCCGCAAGGGCAGGTTGTTTTGAGCGATTTAGTTGAAGAAGAATTATTGCTCGCGGTTCCGTTGGTACCACGACATCAAATAGAGTCTGAGTGCAGTGGCGCAGAACCTGAGCCGCACGAAGATGCAGTTAAACAGACACCGTTTGCGGGGCTGGGCGAGCTCCTGAAACGTAGCTGATACTAAGCTAATCGCTATATTATTTTTTAGGAGATCGAATATGCCAGTTCAAAAAAGTCGCAAGACACCTTCTAAGCGCGGCATGCATCGCTCGCATGATCGTCTCTCTAAGCCAGCGTTGTCGGTTGATCCTCAGTCAGGTGAAACGCATTTTCGTCATCGCATTACGCCGGATGGTTTTTATCGAGGCAAGCGTGTGATCGAGAAGCCAGTCGAAGACGAAGTCGCGAGCTGAAATCAATAATCTCAATGGGCCAGTAATTTGGGATCTCTGATCCCAGAGTCTTTTTGACGATTCTCGCGCTAGATGTGATGAGTGGTGATTTGGGTGCGCAGGAATGTATTCCTGCAGCCCTTTTGGCGCTCGCTTCAGACTTGGAGCTTCGACTGATCCTAGTGGGACAGCCTGAAGTCATTGCTTTAGAGTTGGTCAAGGCTAATCCTAGTGAAGCTTTAAAAGCCCGCTTTGAAGTGGTGCCCGCTAGCGAAATTATTTTCATGACAGATTCGCCGAGCGAAGCTATTCGTCACAAAAAACAATCTTCTATGCGCATCGCTATTGATCTAGTGCATTCAGGACGAGCCTCTGCTGTAGTGAGTGCAGGTAATACTGGTGCTCTGACTGCAATCTCACATTTTGTACTTAGATGTTTGCCTCAGATTGAGCGGGCACCCATTATGTCAGCCGTCCCAAATGTTAAGGGGACTACATATATTTTGGATCTTGGCGCTAATATTAGTGCGACTGCTCTGCAGCTTGAGCAGTTTGCTGTGATGGGCTCAATTGTTGCCCGTGATTTGCATGGTATTGCAGCGCCCCGAGTAGGCTTATTAAACATTGGCAGCGAAGAAACTAAAGGTAGTGATCTGATTCAAAAAGCTCATACTTTACTGCGCTCACACACACCTAATTCACGAGCGCCCATTCACTATTATGGCTTTGTAGAAGGTCATGATATTTTCTCTGGTCTTGTCGATGTGGTGGTGACTGATGGCTTCACAGGTAATGTAGCGCTTAAGACTATGGAAGGTTTGGCGGGACTCATTGCGGGTCGTTTGCGTAGCGAATTTAGCTTAAATTTATTAACTAAGTTAGCTGGGTTAATTGCGAGCCCAGTACTCAAACGGGTTTCTACTTCTCTGGATCCTCGACGTTTTAATGGTGCAGTGATGCTCGGGTTGCATGGAGTTGTGGTAAAAAGTCACGGTAGTGCAGATCGCATAGCCCTGGCAAGAGCCGTGTCGATCGCCGCAACAGCTGTGCGCGGACAATTGGTGCGGCATATCGATTTGGCGCTTTAAAAGGGAGATAAAATTGCTTAAATATTCCCGCATCGCCGGCACTGGCAGCCATTTGCCAGAACGTATTCTCACTAACGCTGAATTAGAGAAAACGATTGAGACCTCTGATCAATGGATTCAAGAGCGCACTGGTATTCGTGAACGCCATATTGCTGCACAAGGTGAGACGACCGTTGATCTTTCGGTGCAGGCTGCACGTCGAGCTATGCAAGCGGCAGACATTCAAGCTGATGAAATAGATCTAATCGTCTTTGGCACTTGCACCCCTGATTTAATTTTTCCGAATTGTGGCGCATTGTTACAAGATCGACTGGGAATTCGCAACTGTCCTGCAATGTCTCTTGAGGCTGCTTGCAGTAGCTTCATCTACGCACTTTCAGTGGCGGATAAATTTATTCGCTTAGGTGATGCAAAGTGTGCCTTAGTCATTGGCGCTGAAACGCTGTCTCGGATTGTCGATTGGACAGATCGAAGTACTGCAATTTTATTTGGGGATGGCGCTGGTGCAGTAATTTTAAAACCTGATGAAAAACCTGGTGTGATCTCAACTCATTTGCATGCGGATGGATTTTATAAAGATTTACTTTACTGCCCAGTGGGGCCTTCTAAAGGCTTTGACATAGATGAAACTGGTCGTACGCCTATGTTTATTCATATGGCCGGCAATGAAGTCTTTAAAGTGGCTGTGAAGTCTTTAGGTACGATTGTTGATGAAACGCTCGCGGCCAATGGTTTGGAGAAGTCTGCGATTGATTGGCTAGTGCCGCATCAAGCTAACATCCGTATTATTCAGGCTACCGCCAAAAAATTAGATATGCCGATGGAGCGGGTAATCGTAACTGTCCAAGATCATGGTAATACATCATCGGCTTCGGTTCCGCTTGCGTTGGATACTGGTGTACGCGATGGACGTATCAAGCGCGGCAATTTAATTTTGTTAGAAGCCTTTGGTGGTGGCTTAACTTGGGGCTCTGCTTTAATTCGTTTCTGAATACTTAATTTTACAAGCATTTAGCTAAAACATAAAAAAACGCCGCGCATTGCGCGGCGTTTTTTTGATTGAAGTATTAACTTCAATCTGTATAAGCACTTACTTGGAAACAGAACGCTTAAACATACGATCAATCTTCTCGTTGGTTGCATCAACACCAGCTTGGGCGGCCTGTGCGGCAGCTAAAGCTTGGTTGGCAGTGCCTTGAGCCGCATTGGCAACGCTGTTAGCAGTTGCAGCGCCGGCTGCAGCGGCTGCAGCGGCACTATCGGCGGCGCCTTTGTTTGCGGCAACTTGAGATTGTAGACTAGAAACTTGAGTCTTCAAGCCATCCACTTGACCCTGAAGTGGCTTAAGGTCGACGCAGCCAGCCAGTAGTGATACGACAGTAATGGCAATAAACTTAGTAGCAATTTGAGTTTTCATAATTTTAGAGTCCTCACTCGTGAATTTCAGGTTTATGGTTCAGATCAAGACCGTCATGGTCGAAAATCGCTCTGCCAATTGTTTTAGCTGCGAAATATTACATCAATTTGAAATAGTCTGCTGTGTTAAAAGCCAGGTTTACGCAGTATGAATTGATGATTATGCAGGCGGATTGTATCTGCCTGACCGGCAGCAACAAATTCATCCACCGCACGAGTCACCCCATGATCCCAAATACCACGACGGCCATAGTCATCACCAGTGATATAGCCACCTGGTTTAAGCTTGGGGATAAAACTTGCCAAGTCACGTTTTACATCTGCGTAAAAGTGGCTAGCATCGATATAAATCCAATCAAAGTAGCTCTTTGGAAAAAGAGTGGCTGCTTCGTATGAAAGCGTGCGGTGCATAGTCAATCGCCCTTGTGCGAGTTCGCCTGAGAAGCGCCGTGAAACCTGCTGGAATTGCGACTCTAGAGCAGAGTTAGCGGCATCTTTGGAGCCGAAGTCCTGAGTGGGGCCGTCGTAAAGACCGCCATTTTCCTTGGTAGACCACGGATCTACAAGATGCAAGTGTCGTGGCTCATTGAAGGCTAATATTCGTTCAGAAAAATCGCCATCGAATACGCCAACCTCAATGACCATGCCTCCTTTAGGTAAGATATTAAACATGAAGTCGCGGTTTGCGGCTCGACGCGCGCGTTTTGAAAGTAAACGTTGGATAAACGTGCGACCAGGTAGTCCGTACACGGGACGGTACATAGGGTTCCTAATATTTTCGTAAAGAGATAACTATTGTGAATGAAATTACTCCGCATATTAGTCCCAGAGCCGTATTTATACCAGTCAGCGGTCCTCGCGGAATGGGCGAATTTGCTCGCAGTTTAACGATAGCAAATGCATTACAGTCACGTTGGCCTGAGCTTCTTATTCATTTTATGGTGCATCAAGATGCTCCTTATGCCAAATCTTTAAAGTTTCCGCACACCCTCTTGCCAGCTTCTCCGACGCTATGCTCCTCCCAGGTAATTACTTTGCTTAGGGAGTTTAAGCCACAGCTGGTGTATTTGGATAACGCAGGAAGAACTGATGTATTGCGTGTAGCTCGAGCTCTGGGTGCGCATGTCGTATATGTTAGTTCACGTAGCCGCCAACGTTATAAAGCGTTTCGCTTGCGATGGATGCGTCTACTTAGCCAGCATTGGATTTCATACCCTGCTCTGATTGCTGGTTCCTTAACATCATTTGAGCGCTGGAAACTTAGGTGGTTAGGCCGGCCAACGATTAAATTTTTAGATGCCGTAATTGCACCTCCCGCACACGAACGTGCTATTGCGTTATTAGCAGGTTTTGGTAATCCCGATTTAATCATTGTCCCAGGTGGTGGCAGTCAATTCCATGATGCTCCGATATCCCCCGAGCACTTTTTTTGTTGGGGTAAGCGCTTAGCTCAAGCCGGGTATCGCGTCGTATTTGTAGCAGGACCTTCATTTGATGTAGCGAGCTCTTCGATACCGAATCTTTGTTTGCTCTATGGTGTAGGAGGTGGGGCGCTGATGGCACTTTTACAGCGCTCGAAAGTAATTTTAGTAAATGGCGGCGATACATTGCTCCAGTCTTTATCTTTGGGTAAGGCTTGTGTTGCAGTGCCAATAGCAGGCGACCAAGCCGTGCGTATTGATCGTTGTGCAGCATTAGGTGTGGTAATTGCACCATTGCCTGAAAATGTTGTTGACGCTTGCGCCAATTTGATTACAGATAGCTTAAGCCACGCGATACTTGAAGCAAAAGCGCGTCAATTTGGTTTAAAAGACGCGTTGCCGCAGATCATGAAGACGCTTGGTGGTTATCTTGGACTAGCTGATTAGAGTTTTATATGCTCGTATTGTTTGCGCGGCAATAGTTGTTAAATGATAGTCAGCAAGATCAACCGCGATTCTTTTCTGTGGTGCGGCAGCTATTTCTTTAATTGCGGCAGCCATTTTTTTAATATTATCAATAGGAACTAAAACTCCAGGAAATTTAGTTAGAATTTCTAGTGGGCCTTGAGTGCATGTTGCAAGTACGGGGGTTCCAGCATCAAGAGCCTCGAAGATTACGCGCCCTAGAGGCTCACTACGCGAAGGGCTAACAAATAAATCAAATGCTTGATAAAAATCCTTGGCATGAGGGTGAAATCCTAAAAATTTTACAGCTGAATTCCTAGCTATAAATTCAAGTTTAGCGCGTTCTCGGCCTGCACCAATTAATACAAGTTTAGCGTTTGGTATTTTAGCTTCAATAAAAGCTTTAATCAGAGTATCAAATCCTTTCGACTCTGCAAGTCGACCGACGCCCCCAATAAGAAAGTCTTGTTCATTTGCACCGGCTTCGGCACGTAGTGAATCGCGTTTTTTTATAGTTATTCTTGGATGTGGAATTAACGATTCATTTATATCGAATATTTTTCCCGTATATTTCTTCAGACCATTTTTTTGCCAATCAGCGATTACAATTAAACCATCCATCTTTAAGAAATGTGGCCCATTGACCCACATATGTAGAGTAGAAATACTTGGGCAAGCTGGATTAAT
>SHZO01000043.1 GCA_009692285.1 Gammaproteobacteria bacterium
CTTGTTGATCAACGCGTTGAGGCAGTAATTCAGACCCCCGGTACTGACACCCAGCTTTTCTGCGATTTCGCGCTGGGTCATGTCCGGGTTGTCTTGCAACATGTGCAAAACCCGAAAGTTGGTGTCTTCTTGAAGTTGAGATCGACGCGTTATCATGGGCAGAGATGCTCGGGCAGGCTACCGCAGCGCCAAGTCATGAAAAACCAGCACAAGCAAGTAGTATTGAATCACCTTTATGAAGGTTTGTTCAAATTTGAATGATCATAGCATTCGCTAACTACTAATTTGTGATATTTCGCTCAAATTAATTAGCAAAATTAGAATGCATCTGTGCGCTGAGGCCTCTAAAGTTAAAATGTTTGCCTTAAAGCCTATTTTTTTAGGAGTTTATGGACTTTAGTGGATGTCTTTGGATGAGGCTATGGTGGTGGGGTGCTACCAGAGGGCAAACAAACTGGGAATAACGATCCCCGGTCCTGACTAGGCACAGCTAGCTAGTGCGAAATTGCTCGTCATTTTCCAATGAAAACGACCGATTCAATGCAAAGGGGAGGCCATTGCGAGCGTCATTCCGGTTTAATCAGGTCAATAACTGGGTCTGCCATAAAAATGCAAAACTGCCTATTCAAGTCTAATCCGGTTGATATTCCGGTCTAGGCAGGCTTACAGTCGAACGACGTTCGCCAATCTCGTTAAAAAGGGGCTTCTGTTGCGACATGGCGGCGGTCGCTCTATATGGTATGGCCTGCCGTGACCACCATTGAATCTGCGTTCGCAGTCCAAGAAAGCATCACGAAGAAAAAAGCCGCTAAGTGTTGATCCTTAGCGGCCTTTCAACTTGTATCTGGTGGAGCGGAAGGGAATCGAACCCTCGACCTCTGCATTGCGAACGCAGCGCTCTCCCAACTGAGCTACCGCCCCAAACTAACTATTCTTGCACTATCGGGCAATTCTATCACTGGATGACCGTGGGGGTTAATCCTTAAAAATAGTACGTTACACGTTAAATACTGGAGGTTATTCTTAAAAAGTTAAGAGTAGTTGTATTGCCTGATCAAGACACAAGTGCAATGGCTTCTGCAAAAGATTTGACATATTTTCGCAATTATTGCCGCCCCTAAAACAAAATCACTGCTATACAGTTACCGAATGGCCTCGCTAATCCTCGCCCTCGATCAAGGCACTACAAGTTCGCGAACACTGCTTTTTGATCTCAATTCTTTTCACGCAGCTACCAGCCTTGCGAGCGCACAACAAGAGTTTCCACAGTACTACCCTTCCCCAGGTTGGGTCGAACACAACCCAATGGAGATTTGGGAGAGTCAGTACACAAGTCTGCAAGAAGCTATTAGCAAAGCGAAAAAGACTGCCCAAGATATTGCCGCCATTGGTATTGCGAATCAACGTGAGACCACCTTGCTGTGGGAACGCGATACCGGTGTGCCATTAGCACCGGCAATTGTATGGCAGGATCGGCGCACCGCCGAGTATTGCGCTACCTTACGCGATCAAGGTCTTGAGCCGGAAATAACCGAACGAACCGGCTTATTGTTAGACCCATACTTTTCTGCCACCAAACTTGCCTGGTTACTGGATCATGTGCCTGATGCTCGCAAACGTGCACAGCGCGGAGAATTATGTTTTGGTACCGTAGATTCTTGGTTAGTGTGGAAACTCACCCAAGGCCGCCACCATGTGACCGACCTAACTAATGCGAGCCGTACTTTATTACTAAATATAGATACCGGTGCTTGGGATGAGCGTCTTTTAAAAATTTTTGATATTCCCTTAGAGTGTTTACCCCGTGTAATTTCCTCTTGGTCTGAAGCAAGCATTCAGGCAAAAATTAATGGTGTGGAAATTCCAATCACCGGCGTAGCAGGAGATCAACAAGCCGCACTTTTTGGTCAGGCCTGCCTTGAACCTGGGATGGCCAAAAATACTTATGGTACGGGCTGCTTCATGCTCATGCACACAGGGGATAAACCACAACGCTCCGCTCATCGACTACTCACTACACTGGCTTGCAGCACACAACCACTTCAATACGCCTTAGAGGGCAGTGTCTTCGTGGGTGGCGCAGTGGTGCAATGGTTGCGCGATGGACTAGGCTTTATCCAACACGCCTCTGAAATTGAAGCGCTTGCGACAAGCGTGCAAGATCACGGCGGCGTATACGTTGTGCCCGCATTCACCGGTTTAGGCAGTCCGCACTGGGACCCTTTTGCCCGAGGCTCCATGGTGGGCATCACGCGCGGCACAACACGCGGGCATATTGCTCGTGCGGCACTTGAAGCCATTGCATTTCAAAGTGCTGAGCTCTTGCTGGCGATGAGCCAAGATGCTTCACAGGGTTTAAATGAGCTGAGAGTCGATGGTGGCGCCTCGAGAAATAATTTTTTAATGCAGTTTCAAGCTGACTTACTTGGCGTGCCTGTGTTGCGCCCTATAATGACTGAAACCACTGCCCTGGGAGCCGCCTATTTAGCGGGCTTAGGAATTGGTTTTTGGAATTCGCCCAAAGAAATCGCAAAGTCCTGGCAAATTGAACGTATATTTGAACCCCACATGACTCGAGACTACGCTGGTCAACGAATGCATGAATGGAGTCGCGCTTTAGAGCGCTCACGTAACTGGATCACACTATGAACCCGATCGTCTATGCCATGCCTATTTTTGCACTCAGTATATTAGGCGAAGCTTGGCTTGCACGTCGTCGCAAGCTTGCGACTTATGACATCCCTGATGCTATTACCAGCCTGCATTTTGGTATTTTAAGTCAAATTTCAGGCTCTTTCATGGCTCTCTTAAATTTTGGTATTTATGCTTGGGTTTTTGAGCACTTTCGTGGCACCACACTCCCGTCCAATCAACTCTGGGTGTGGCTCTTTGCCTTACTGTCTTATGACTTTTTATATTACTGGGTGCACCGCGCAGGTCACGAGGTCAATCTTTTTTGGGCTGCACATCAAGTGCATCACTCATCGGAGTATTACAACCTCTCAACTGCACTTCGACAAACTTCTACAGGCGCATTAGTTGTGTGGGTATTTTATTTACCGATGGCACTCATCGGCATACCGCCAATTATATTTGCTGCCGTAGCGTTAATCGATCTGCTCTATCAGTATTGGGTACATACCGAGCTCATACGTAAACTCGGTTGGGCGGATCGTATTTTTGTCACGCCCTCCAACCACCGCGTACACCATGGCCAAAATGATTACTGCATCGACCGCAACTACGGCGGTCTATTCATAATTTGGGATCGGCTCTTTGGCACCTATACTGAAGAGCGCGATGATGAGCCTGTGGTGTATGGTATTCGTAAGCCGCTGGCGAGCTACAACCCCGTCTATGGCAATCTACATATTTATGGTGAAATTTGGCGTGCTTCTCGCACTGCAAATAATGTTCGCGCAGCTCTATCGATTTGGTTCGCCCCCCCTGCGGGCTGGAATACTGCCCTACCCCACCTAGATGTGACACAACTTACACGATACGACAAACAAACACCGCGATCGATCAGGCAATACGCCCTATTCCAATATGCCTTGCTGCTACTTTTGGTGGTGCATTTTATTATGGCCTCGCCCACCTTTACTTTGAGTATGCGTGTTCTCTATGCATTATTACTCGTTGGTTCTGCTTTAAGTTTATCTTGGTTACTCGAAGGGCGCAGCTTTGCTCGAAAATTGGAAGCAGCACGCATCGTATTACTTACAGGCCTAGGGTTTTGGCTGATCAACATGCCTTAATAGATAGATACCAAAAAACATAATTAATAGGTTCAATGTGCCAACTAGAAAAAATGGCGAGCCCTGACCCACCAAATCATACATCCAGCCTCCAATCGAGGTCGTGAATAAAATACCAAGCGAAGCAGACACACCTGCCAAACCAAAGACCGCACCGCGTACATCGCGTGGCGCTTCTTGCCCTAATACAGTCTGACTAGCAATGATGGCGCACACTTGCCCCATACCGAGTAACACCGCTACAAAGATAATCCAATCACTTTGCGGATCACCGACGAATCCGCCTACGATATAACCGAAGCCTGCGACACCCATCGCGACGACACCCGCAGTAATGCGGTTGACTTTATCTAGCATTAAACCAAAGATAAGTGCAAACACCAATCCTGAAACGTTAGCGATAACATAAGGTTTAGTTGCTGCAGAAATTGCCTCCGCCACCGTTTGCCCATTGGCTATCGCAGTTTGCTGTAAGCGGGCACTGAAGAATGTACCAATGACAATGCGATCCGCAAAGGCCATGAACTGGAGCAAGCACGCAAACCAAATTCGTGGATTGGCCCGCGCAGCAAGTATCCCGGTAGCGAGTAATTTAAAAAGAGGTTCGCGCTCCCCGATTTCACTGGGAGTTCCACGCTGTAGCCCGCACCAACACACTACAGCGGTGAGCAGGCACAGCCCTGAAGCCATGCTTAAGGTGATTTGCCCTGCCGTTATGGCATCAATACCGCGCTCCGCTAAACGTTGCGGTATTTGACCCAATACTAAGATTGCCGCCGTAGCGCCCAAGCCTTGGCAGAAACCGGTAATACCAACAAATAGTCCACGCGATTCTTCCTTAGGGATATCCGCTAACACGGTAGCAAGCATGCAGCCAACAGCCGAAACACCCACAGAGAAAAAAATCGCACAAACAAGTAACTGAGGAAATGTGCGTGCTAGCGGGTATAACAAAAAACCTGCGGCTAACCAAAGAAAACCGAGTGTATAAACAGGACGCCGACCTATTTTATCTGATAGGGCGCCAAAGGGTGCGACCAGTAATAAAGAAACCACTTCGTTAGCAAAACCTAGAACTCCCAAGGTACGACCCTGCTCATGGACAGGCACATGAAGATTTGCATTTAATAAATATGTTTGAATAAAACTAATAAATGCAAACATACCAATAGTGATAAATGCGGCAAACAAATAGGTTGCAGCATTCAATCGTGAGGTTCCATCAGAGAGTTTCAGTACACGCGCCATGCCGATATTATCGGCTCAAATCAGAATATTTGCTGATATCTTCAATCAGAAGGTCTTGGACTAAAAAAGGTTGATGTATGATAGTGACACTTCTGCTTTTAACGCGTACTTAAAAAACCTAAATCAGCCGTAAGCTCTAATTGAGCAAGGGGTACAAGATAAGAAGTGGTGTCGGTGCGCGTAGGGGCTGCATTAGGATAAACATAAGCGACAGCTTCAGAGCGCTGCGGGTCAAAAATAACTTTATAAAACGCATAGGGTACTTGGACTGGCGATAAACCAATGAGCTTGTCATTCGCAGCCAGTAAAGGACCCGTAAATACATAAAGCTCCGCACGCTCGGTGACCCAAGTACGAATCATTTCCTCTAGCTTGACCCACGCCCCACGATTTAAAGTTGAATCTTGTGGGGCGATATTAGAGAGATAGAAACTCTCCGTCATTGCCTGATTACTCCACGTCATATCCCCTGCTGGGGCCATATGTCCGCGGTCATAGCCTGAGCCAACGTAATCTGAAAGTTCTGCCCGCTGACCCATGGGTAAATCTGGATCTGCCCTGAAATTATCACTGCGCTCTACCCCGCCGAATAAACTCGAGAGGCTCAATCGCTCGATCACCCAGAGTGGAATTCGAGCCTTTGAACTATGTCCAATCGCAAAGGCGGTACGACACAACAACACAGGCTCTAGTGAAGGCAAACCATAGTTTAAATAAGGGGGGCAACTTTTAGATACTGAAAACCGATCCGGTCTTTTTTTAAGCAGCACCGACTCAAAGGGAGCGCCGCTAGTGATAACAGTAGGCGCCAACACCCCAGAGGGCGTAACGACTTGCGTAGCGCCATCACCACCGCAACTGACCAGGGTAATGAGCGCAATTAACAGAGTGAGTATATGTAACATGACTTAGATAACTGCTTGGTACTAGTTTAGTTTCAAATTTAATTAAAATATTCTTATTGATCTATGTTAGGTTGTTATATGCCATCTATATGTCAAAAGTTTAAAAGATCCATGAGATTGGTTTTTTCATTGGCTGCAGCCTTGGTTATCACAGCAGGCCTTATGCTGCCCGCTTCGGTCGGTGCCAGCGAGGACACCCCTACCGTCCAATACGACGGACTGAAGAAGACCGTATCCGTGGATCCCTTCCAAGTCACCGACGCGGTGAGCGTTGGTACGGCGGAGGGTATGGCGGCCCTGCTGATCGATGCCATTAGCCGCGACGGACGCTTCGTCGTCGTCGAGCGCGTCGAACCTTTAGCCGTTCCGGGATCGGCCGGCCCCATACAGGCCAGCGCCGTGGTGCGCGGCGCAGTCACCAAGTTCGAGGCCGCCGCTGGGGGCAGTGACTTCGGGATCGGCGGGCTTAGCTCACTGTTAGGCGCGCGAGCCGGGATCAAGAACCAGAAATCAATGATCGAAATTTCCCTGCGGCTCATAGATACCACCACCGGCCAGGTTATTTCGACGTCGCGTGCGCAAGGAACAGCCAGTTCCTCGGGTCTGGACATTAAGGTTGAGGATTCCCGCACGGGCGCCTCTGCTGGGGGCGGAACCTTTCGTAACACCCCCATTGGCAAGGCAGCGGAGGACGCCATCTCCAAGGCGGTGGAACAGATCGCCGCGGGCATGAAGTCTCTACCCTGGTCGGCCCTCGTCATCGATGCCGAGGGAGACAAGGTCTTCGTCAACGCCGGAGCGGAGCGGAACGTCCAGCCCGGCATGACCCTGCATGTCTATCGCAAGGGCAAGGTATACACGGACCCCTCCACAGGGGTGACGCTGGACGTAGACCTCGATCCGATCGGCGTTGTCCGAATCGAGCAGGTCCGTGAGAAGATGTCTACAGCTGTGCAGATGAGCGGCCAACTGCCCTCGCGTGGCGATGTGCTCAAACTGAACTGATGATGCAACGGCAGGGAGGTATATTAATGACTTCGCAGACCGCGGCATTACCGGCCGCAGCGTCGCAGTACCCCCGCGCGCGCACGAAAACCAAACACGCCAATCCCATCAATCGTCAACCTTAACACTGGAGAATAAAATGATGACCTTCCCCTATATTAAAATGTCCTGGACGAACGGCATTCGCCCGCTCCTGATCCTTGCGATCGCCGCTTACGCCTTGGCAGCCGGAACGCCCGCATCGGCGGAACTCAGGCCACTTCCCTATGATAAGACCTGCCTGGCGAAGATGCCCGAGAACGATACGTGCCTCAAAGCTATGGCCACAGCTAAGGCCAGCTGCGAGAGTACTGGCGGGACGGTCGTGCAGCAGCAGGGGATGCCTTTCTGCAAAAAGCCGGATGACAATTCAACCACGCAGGGCAAGCCAAAACCCGAGCCTGGCTGCACCTTGCGGCCCGGCTCGTGCTAGCCAGACTATTTGCGCTGTTTTCAGAAAACTTAGGGGGATTTACCCCATGCTGAAGAAATTTCTCGCCGCGCTGTTGGCGGGAACTGCGGTTGTAGGAGCTGCGGCCCAAGCCGCCGTTCCTACCATCGCCGTGGGCTTAGCCTTGGCGCTCTCCAGCTCGGCGGCGATGGCGTCGAACAATCCAATCCCCGGCGTTGATATTATTGTGAGAAAAAGCCCCGGGGGTATTGCCTTGAAGGTTAAGACTGGTGCGGATGGTACTTATAAATTCACCGGGCTAGCTTCGGGGAATTATGATCTTATTATCCCTGGCCAGCCGGTTAAATCAGTTACCGTGAGCGTTAGTGGCGTTTTGAGCGGCATAGTCACACTTATAAATTCAGTTGACACAACAAACGACACCGCTGTCACAAGCAAAGCTCACCCACCTGCCCCGCGTTCCCACTAACCGCTTCAGACCGAAGCTGGTCACAGGCCAATCCAGTTTCCTAGCAGTAAATCGCCAAGTCGCTCGATGTTATTGATGGAGTAATCATTAAAATAATGTATTTAAAAAAACATATGAAAAAACAAATGATTTTAGCCGCGGTTTTTGGGGTTTTTCTGTTCGGTTTCGGTTTTGCAAATTTTGCGAAGGCGGCGATCGATCCAATCCCCGGCGTTGATATTATTGTGAGATCAAGGTCAGGAGACGGCACAGCAATGATTATGGTCGGGCAGGCCACGTCCGACACGTCGGGTCGCTTCTCGGTGATGGTGAAGGAGCCTGGGCAATACACGCTCTCGAGCGCCTGCCGCCAGACGGCTTGTCAAAAGGCTCGCCCTCCGTTCACGTTCACATCCACTCCCCCGCTTAAGCCCAATGGAAACGGCACCTACGACTTCACTGTCGGAGCAGACGGGCCATTCGTCGTCAGTGGTGTGATCTCAATCTTTGACCGCTGGGGAAATCTTTGACCGCCAGGGAAATCTTTGGCCGCTGGGGGGCTCCGCGAGGAGTGAAAGAGGATGACTTACTTTAAGATCGGGGAAAACCTCAAACGAAAAAAATAAGAACAACAACTTGCTAACAAGCGTTTGAAGGATTGAAAGAAGTCACTGGCGGAGAGGGTGGGATTCGAACCCACGGTGGGCGTTAACCCACGCCAGTTTTCAAGACTGGAGCATTCAACCGCTCTGCCACCTCTCCGTTAAATTTTCTCTAAACCACCCATATATGGGCGCAACGCGGGCGGCACGTTAACCGAACCGTCGGCATTCTGATAGTTCTCTAACACAGCTACTAAGGCACGACCTACAGCAATGCCGGACCCATTAAGAGTGTGCAGGGGTTCAGGTTTCCCGGTCTCGGGGTTACGCCAGCGGGCTTGCATCCGGCGGGCTTGAAAGGCCTCATAGTTGCTGCAAGAACTAATTTCGCGGTATTTACCCTGCCCTGGCAACCAGACTTCTAAATCATACGTCTTAGTACTGCCAAACCCGACATCCCCGGCACACAAGGCGAGCACCCGATAAGGCAGCTCTAAGCGCTTGAGAACTTCTTCGGCATGGGCGGTGAGCTGCTCAAGGGCAGCATAAGAATCTGCAGGCTTAACAATCTGTACAAGCTCCACCTTATCAAATTGATGCTGACGAATGAGTCCGCGAGTATCTTTACCGGCCGCACCAGCTTCTGAACGAAAACATGGCGTATGGGCCACATAGCGTAGGGGCAATTGTTCTGCACTGATAATTTGATCACGCACCAAATTAGTCACGGGCACTTCTGCAGTAGGAATTAAATAGAGAGGGCGATCGCCACCTACAGCAAATAATTCTTGCTCAAACTTAGGTAATTGGCCGGTACCACGTAATGCCTCTGCCGAGACCAAATAAGGGGCATAAATTTCTTGATATCCGTGCTCGATAGTATGTAGATCCAACATGAACTGACCAAGCGCACGATGCAAACGAGCAAGTGATCCACGCAACACCGAAAATCTTGCTCCGGAGATGCGGGCAGCAGCATCAAAATCTAATCCCAAGGGCACGCCTAAATCGGCATGATCTAATGGCGTAAAATTGAAAACGCGCGGGGTCCCATACCGACGCACTTCAACATTAGAACTCTCATCACGGCCCTCAGGCACAGAGTCATGTAAAAGATTAGGCAATCCCATCAACCACTCATCCGACTCTAATTGAACTTTGACGAGTGCAGCCTCGGCATGCTCGAGTGCCTCGGTGAGCGCTTCACCGCGTTTTAAAAATTCACTCGGATCCTCGCCCTTGCCTTTAGCCATACCGACCGCTTTAGCCGCTACATTGCGCTCTGCACGTAAACGATCAGCTTCAATTTGAACTTGTTTGCGGTGCTCATCTAAGGTGCGAAACGCAGCAAGGTCCAGGCTGTATCCACGGCGAGCTAAATTTCTGGCAACGCCTTCAGTGTCACTGCGTAAGAGCTTTGAATCTAACACGTCAGATCTCCCAAAAAGAAATGGCACGGATCGCCAATACTCGCCCGAGTAACGCCAATGCAGCACCACCGAATACCGTCAAGAGTACATACGCACCTGCGCGCGCACTAACACCCTGCCCCACGAGCAACACCGTCTCTAGTGCAAAGGCAGAATAAGTCGTAAACCCACCCAGCACACCAGCCATCCAGAAAAGTCTTAACGCCTCAGCATCCCCTGAGGCGCGTAAACCTACGAGTACGGAAAACACGCCGATTAAAAAACTACCCAAAAAATTGGCGCTCATTGTAGCGCTAGGCCAGGCTCCCGGATCAGTTGGTAAAAGTAAGCTCAACGCATAACGGGCGAGACCACCCAAAGCACTACCGCTCGCTACTAGAATCCAAGGCGCCATTTATTGAGGCCCCGCTTTAGGACGCGCGAGAGTATTACGCCTCCGAGCAAGCGCCTCACCCATTTTTATTTCAAGCCCTTGCTCGACTGGTCGATAATAATGCCGATCCGGCAAGCCTTCAGGGAGATTTCTGAGGCGACTAAATTCGGATGGGGTATGCGACTCAAGTTTTTCAGTTTGTATATTACGCAGGTGCTGGGGCACCTCGAGTGTGCCAAAGTGCGCAACATCGGCGAGCGTCTCTTTATAGCCTAAATAAACTGCTGTACTTTTGGGGGCACAGGCCAAATACACCACCGCATTAGCCAGCGCCAGATCCCCTTCTGGACTACCGATACGATCATAGGCTGCCCAGGCATCCATCGTGATTTGTAACCCGCGCGGGTCCGCCAGAGCAATATCCTCAACCGCCATACGCGCAACACGCCGCGCTAAATAACTTGGATCACAACCGCCATCAATCATACGGGTAAACCAATACAATGCAGCATCAGGGTCGCTGGCGCGAACGCTTTTATGCAGCGCAGAGATCTGATCATAAAACTGATTTCCACCCTTATCAAAGCGACGGGTACCCCCGGCACTCACTTCTTGCGCAATGGCCAAAGAAATATGTGCACCACCTTCTTCCGTACTGACTAGCTCTGCAGCAATTTCCAACATATTTAAGGCGCGGCGCGCATCACCATCGGCAGCTTGTGCAAATACTGCAAGCGCCTCAGGGGCAATAGTCATATTTCTTGATCCGAGGCCACGCTCAATATCCATTAATGCCCGATTCAACAAGCACTGCAAATCCTGTAAAGACAAAGATTTGAGCATATAAACCCGCGCCCGGGAGAGCAGTGCACTGACAACCTCAAAGGATGGATTTTCCGTCGTCGCACCGATAAAAATAAGTGTGCCATCTTCAAGATAAGGTAGAAATGTATCTTGCTGACTTTTACTAAAGCGATGCACTTCATCTAAAAACAAAACAGTGGCCCGACCTGATGAAGCTCGCTCAGTCTGAGCGCGCTCAACTGCAGCACGCACATCCTTAACCCCAGCCATGACTGCTGAGAGCCCGATGAACTGAGCGCCGGAGGCCTGCGCCACTAGCTTTGCGAGTGTTGTTTTACCCGTACCCGGGGGACCCCAAAGAATAAGTGAATGGATACTACCTAACTCAATCGCTGCACGCAGGGGTTTGCCTAAGCCGAGTAACTGTATCTGCCCCATAAACTCATCTAGCGTACGGGGACGCATACGATCAGCTAAGGGATGCATTAATTTAGATGAAGCCATCGCTCTATTCTTTGTAGCCAAGACTCATGAATGCTTAAAGAGAAAATGACGCCCAAGATAATACCAACGGTATCTGCGATTACATCAAAAATCTCGGCAGAACGGCCTAAAGCCATAAGATACTGTGCTATTTCAATTCCCACGCCCAAGCCTAAGAGCATAATACTCAAAGCCCAATAGCCAGGACGCTCTATCAACGCAGCAAACCAAGCAGTGAGGGCTAAAAATGCCAGGGCATGCTCAACCTTATCCAAACCTTCAATACTGCTAATTTTATTGCTCGGAGGAATTAAACACAGTATCAAGATAGCACTGGCCAGTAACGCACCAATCACCAACCAGAGTTGATAGAAATGAAGCGTCCGCCGCACACTCATCAACCTAACCAACCGGCTTACCAATTACATCTACGCCATCAGGGGGGGTGAAAATAAAATCTTCGGGCGCTAGATTGATATTTCTTTTAATATCTGAAAATAACAGCACTGACTTCTGACCTAATTTGTCAAAAATCTCTAAGCGACGCAACTCCAATCCAGAAAAACCAAAATGAGCTGCCTTAAATTCTGAATTATTGCGCTGAGGTTCAATCAGCACCCAATTTAAACCCTCTCGATTGGGCATTTCTGTCACAGTAAAGGCACTGCGCAGGGGCACAGCACCCGCTAGCAACATCGCAGGCGTTGCGGTTAGTCCTGTATTCGCAGGCCTTACAGTCACTTGGTCGAGCTCGCGATCAAAGAACCAAAGGTTTCGTCCATCGGACACCATTGTCTGCGCTGGCTCAACCTCGTCTAAGTTTGTACTGACTTCCCAACGAAAACGACCGGGTCGTTGCAGCAACAGTTGACCTTTTTGTACCTCGCGGCTGCGGCCACGCGAATCGGTGGTGCGCTGTACGAAGTGGACCCGCCATGTATTTAAGCCAATCAGAAACCGATCAAGTGAAGTATTCGTAGTGCTTGCCATAGCGAAGGTGCTAACAAACGCTAGCGCACCGATTACAAAAACCTGCAGCGCACTGTTTAACCTATGCCGCGCAGGGCGGCGCAATACCCTCACTGCCCCGCCGGGGGAGGGACCAATATTTCACGACCACCATTAGACTGTAAAGGACCTACCAAACCGGCGGACTCCATTGCTTCAATCAATCGTGCAGCTCGGTTATAGCCAATCTTTAAACGGCGCTGCACATAAGAGATCGAAGGCTTACGTTCAGTGACAACAATCTTAACCGCCTCGTCATAAAGCAA
>SHZO01000044.1 GCA_009692285.1 Gammaproteobacteria bacterium
ATTTGTTCGGCGTGATGACTAAGCGCACGGACATTAAACAGATTCACACTTACGCAGACCGCCACCTGCGAGATTGGTTTCCAAAACTGCCGGGTTATACCGCTTTTGTTCAACGATTAAACCGTGTAGCAGATGTCTTTGTGCCATTATTGACGCTGATTCAAAACGAGCAACAGGGCAAAAACGATAATCAACCTTGGTTAATAGATTCTTTTCCTGTGGCGTTAGCCAAACAAGGACATCGCTTCAAAGCCTGCGTTGCTAAAGAGATTGCTGATTCGGGCTATTGTTCAACTAAGAATCTGTATTTTTATGGCGTTCGGGTTCACATTGTTGCTCGTGAAAATCGAGGAACGCTGCCCACTCCCGAATATATTGGCGTAACAGGGGCAACCATCATGATGGCAAAATCTTTGACCAAATCCGTCCTGTTTTACACAACAACTATCTTTATGGTGATAAAGCCTATCTGCGTTCAGATGCGAAACAAGTCATGAAAGACCAAAACGTAGTCGTTTTAACCCCTGTCAAAAAACAGAAAGGGCAAAATCTCAACGCAGATGAGAAGCAACGATCAACTACCATTTCTCGGGTTCGCCAGCCGATTGAATCGCTCTTTTCGTGGATTGAACAGCAAACAGGCATTGAATGTGCCAGCAAGGTGCGCTCATACAATGGGCTTTGGGTTCATGTTTTCGGGAAACTCGTTGCCGCATTTTATTTTTGGAACTTTGTTCGAACTTTTAGCTCTTAATTCGCATTAAAGCTATTAACCCTGAATTATTGGCCATTTGCGCCAGCATACGTCCAGAACTTGCAACGATTAGTACATTGTTAATGTTAATTAAAACACCTCTATTTGCTACTCTCAATATCGCAGTCCCTAGCCTACATCAACCATCAACTTAGATTAACACCTCATCTACAAATCAATTATCCATATCATCAATCATTAAAATATGTGGCTAAACATTGAGTTTTGGGTCTATGATTGAGCTATTGTAAAACTCAACACCCATTCAACACACTATAAAACACTAGATCCTAATTCAATACACAGAACAGCATGTTTTTTTTGTTATAGAGGTCACAATGAAACATACTAATTACCCTGATGACTGGCCCGACATCGATACTGCGATTTACAACCATTCGGTAAGAGTGTTCCGCGCCGTCAAAAACATGCTCAGTGTCAACTTGGAATTACATGCCGACATGCAAATGCTGCAAGGTGACATCTTCCTGTTCAATCACTTTTCACGCTTTGAAACATTTATTCCACAATTTCTTATTTACGAAAAAACGGGCGCATATTGTTGCTCCCTTGCCTCAGGTGAGTTCTTCGAAGAAGACAACATCCTTTCTAACTACTTGAAGCGCGTGGGCGCCTTACCGCACGATCATCCACACTTGTTCGCCATACTGGCAGGCCAAATATTACGTGGACGCAAAGTGATCATCTTTCCTGAAGGCGGCATGGTTAAGGATCGTCGAGTCATTGACAAGCATGGCAAGTACAGCATCTATTCACGCATTACAGGTAACCGGCGAAAACACCATACTGGCCCTGCCATTTTAGGTCAGGGCGTAGAAGCATTAAAGTCCGCAATCAGGCATGCTTTTAAAGAAAGCAATCTCGAACGACTACAACACTGGAAGGAAACCCTTAAATTCAATAGTTTAGACGAACTAATGGCCGTCTCTCTTAAACCGACGCTCATCGTACCCGCCAACATCACCTTTTACCCCATCCGTTCCACTGAAAACCTGTTATTCAAAAGTGTGGAACTGTTTTCAAATGGGTTAAGCCTTCGTCAGTCCGAAGAATTGTTAATCGAAGGTAATATCTTACTAAAAGATACCGACATGGACATACGTATCGCCAGTGCAGTGAATCCTTGTTGTGATTGGGACTGGAGCACACATTATGTCATGAACAAAGTGGCACCTGACATTCTTGAGCTAGAAGATGCATTCAAATTCAGCTCACATCCCAAAAATTTTAAACAACGTTTACTGGGCTTTTACTTTATCAGGAACGCACAATGCTCTCGTAACCAATACATGGAAAAGATGTATGCCAACCTGACGGTCAATCTGAGTCATTTAGCATCGACATTGATCATGAGCTTAATCGGTACTAAACGTCAATCTATTAAAAAAAGTCAGTTTTATACGGTGTTATATATAGCCATTAAAAAACTGCAAAAAAACACACATATATATCTGCACAGTAGTTTGCTTAATCCCGATGAATACTGCGACTTGTTACGCGGTATTAATGGCCGCTTCGATCATTTTATTACCGTAGCCAAAGATGCAGGTTTGATCAGCGAACAAGATGGCTGCTATCACTTTCTAACCAAACTCTGTCAAGACCATGATTTCGACCAGGTACGTTTAGAAAACCCCATTGCAGTCTACAACAACGAGGCCGCTCCAATCTGTGCCATTCGTGACAACTTACTAGAGGCAGACAAAGATTATCAAACATTAACCGCTTTCCAATTAGCAGCCTGGCATCTTGAAGATGAATTCATGGACCTGGCATTTGAACAACAACTATACAATGATGAGCAACATCCAAAGTTCAAACAGATAGAAACCGCTACCGCTGATCCCTCACCCTTTTTTATCGAACCCAACAACCCAAATGGCTTTGGCATATTATTAATTCACGGCCTACTTGCCAGCCCAGCAGAATTAAGAGACTACGGTCACTACTTGGCTGAACAAGGATTTACAGTACTAGGCATACGTCTTAAAGGCCATGGCACATCGCCTTTTGCCTTACTTCATTTAAGCTTTGAGCAATGGTTTGAAAGCGTAAAAAGAGGCTTTAACATTCTAAAATTGCATTGTTCAAAACTATTTATCATCGGGTTTTCAACGGGGGGCGCACTGGCACTAACATTAGCTGCGGAAAACCATAAGGAAATTATGGGTCTCATCACCATATCCGTGCCCATAGAATTCGTCGACCCTACTTTCATGCTAGTGCCTTTACTGCACAACACCAATAATTTAGTGCATTGGGTTTCATCCTTTGAAGGGGTTAAGCCATTCATAGAAAATTCATCAGAACATCCTGGCATCAACTACCATAACACCCCTGTTCGAGCCTTGTATGAATTACGCCGCCTGGTAGAGCACATGGAAGTTTTGCTACCTGACATAATAACTCCCAGCTTGTTGCTTTATGCTGATCAGGATCCGGTCGTGTCCCCCCAAAGTTCTGAGACTGTTTTCAAAAAACTTGGTACTCAGAACAAACAGTTATATTCCATAAAATCTGAACGACACGGCATCTTGATGGAAAACATTGGCGAAACTTGGTCCCTTATTGATGATTTTTTAAACCAATGTATACAAGACACGGATACCCCTCTTATGTCGCCTCAACCTTTTTTCTCACAGGAGACAGCATCATGAAGAATATCGTTATCGCGGGCTATGCAAGATCGCCTTTTACACCTGCATATAAAGGTGCATTGGCAACTGTCAGAGCTGATGAATTGACTGCACAAGTGGTCAAAGCATTAGTTAATGAAAGTGGCATAAATCCAAACGACATAGAAGACCTGATTCTCGGCTGCGCCTTTCCAGAAGGCGAGCAAGGTCTTAATATAGCGAGACTGGTGGTGTATTTGGCCGAGTTACCCGTCAGTGTTGCCGGACTCACTATCAACCGTTTCTGTGGTTCATCAATGCAAGCCATCCACATCGCTGCCGGCGCCATACAAATGAATGCTGGCGACGCGTTTATCTGTGCAGGTGTCGAATCCATGAGCCGCGTGCCCATGGGGGGGTTTAACATCTTACCCCATCCCGAACTCTACAAAAAATATCCACAAGCTTACATTGGTATGGGTGAAACTGCTGAAAACCTAGCTTTGAAATACCATATATCACGGGCAGAGCAAGAGGCATTTGCCCTACTCAGTCAAAAAAAAACCTATGCCGCTCAACAACAAGGCTTACTTAGCAATGAAATTATTCCGATCAATCGCCCTAATGCTGAAAGTGTCCAGATAGACGGCTGTTTACGACCTGAATCTACAGCGCAAGGCATGTCAGAATTACAACCTTCTTTTTTAAAATATGGCAGCATTACCGCTGCAACCTCATCACCACTAACCGATGGTGCAGCGGCAGTACTGGTTTGTTCTGAAGATTACGCTGACAAACATCGTTTAAACAAGCTGGCAAGGATAAGATCTATCGCAGTCTCAGCCTGTCTTCCTGAAATCATGGGGATTGGCCCTGTCTCAGCAACACACAAAGCATTAGCTAGAGCCAACTTATCCCTATCCGATATCGATATTGTTGAATTAAATGAAGCATTCGCCGCCCAGTCTCTTTCGGTATTAAAAGAATTAAATATTTCACCTGAAAAACTCAATATAGATGGTGGAGCCATTGCCTTAGGGCATCCTTTGGGGGCGAGCGGCGCTCGTATTACGGGTAAAGCCGCAAGTTTACTGCAACGCGAAAACAAACAATTTGCTCTGGCGACCATGTGCATAGGTGGCGGACAAGGTATTGCAACCATATTGGAGGCCTGTCATGAACATTGAGAAAGTCGCCGTCATAGGCGCCGGTGTTATGGGTAGCGGCATCGCCGCACACATTGCCAATGCTGGGATTTCCGTTTACCTATTAGATATAGTGCCTAAAGAGGGTGGTAATCGCAATGCCATAGCAGAAGGCGCTATCTCAAAAATGTTAAAGAATACACCGTATGCTTTCATGCACCCTAAAAATGCACGATTGGTCACGCCAGGAAACATAGAAGATGATTTAGAAAAACTATCGCAGGTTGATTGGGTCATAGAAGCCGTCATTGAAAACCCCAGTATTAAACAGTCACTCTATCAAAAACTTAGCCGTGTTTGCCGTCCTGATACCTTAATTTCTTCCAACACTTCCACGTTACCTTTAAGTGTATTAACAGAACATCAGGACGCGCTATTTAAACGCCGCTTTATGATTACACATTTTTTCAACCCACCTCGTTATATGCGTCTTTTAGAGCTGGTTTCACCCACCGAATTAGACCCCAATCTATTACAAATGGTTAAATCTTTTGCCGACCTTAGCTTAGGCAAAGGCTGTATATTGTGTAAAGATACCCCTGGATTTATTGCCAATCGCATAGGCACTTACTGGTTACAAACTGCGGTACTGGAAGCAATTTCACATAAACTTAGCATCGAGCAATGTGATGCCGTGATGAGCTTATTCGGTGTTCCTAAAACAGGGGTATTCGGTTTATTAGATCTTATCGGTCTAGATCTGATGCCGCATATTCTTAATAATTTTAAGCAGACTTTAAAACCTGACGATCCCCTGTATGCCATCGCTGATATACCCCCTTTATTACAATCGATGATTGAACAAGGAAATACAGGTCGCAAAGGCAATGGCGGATTTTACCGGCTACAACCCGGATCAAAACATAAACTCAAAGAATCCATCAATCTTCAATTGGGAGAATACAGTCTAAGCAATCGTTTTCAAATTAAAGGCGCCTCATTCAAGACCAAAGATCTACAAGCATTTCTTGATGATGAAGGTGTACTAAACCGTTATGCCTGGCGAGTATGGTCAAAAACACTCTGCTATGCAGCCGAGCTAGTTAATGAAATTGCAGATGATATCACCGCCATCGATAGTGCGATGAAATTGGGTTACAACTGGCGATTAGGCCCATTTGAACTAATAGGCCACCTTGGTATTGATTGGCTAACGCATAAACTTGAGAAAGAGCAACTAGCTCTACCAGAGATATTATTTAGTCGTCAAGACCTATACATCATCCAAGACAACACACTGCATTACAAAGACAAAAGCAACCGATACCACCCAGTACAACGCCCAGAAGGTGTATTATTACTCAGCGATATTAAATTACAAAGCCGACCTATTCTAGAAAATGCCGCCGCCAGTCTATGGGATATTGGTGACGGTATTGTTTGCTTTGAGTTTCACAGCAAAATGAATACGCAAAGCATTGACAGCATGGCGTTACTGGAAGCCAGTATTAAAAAAGTCAGCGCTGACTACCTAGGGATGGTCATTCATAACGAAGCCGACCACTTTTCCGCAGGTGCCAACCTGACTCTATTAACACCAGCCATCCTTGCTCAAGACTGGGAAACCCTAAAATCAATTGTCCAACTAGGACAAAATACTCTTAGAACACTTAAATATGCCCCCTTTCCAGTTGTTGCAGCCCCAACAGGACTGGCATTAGGTGGCGGGTGTGAAATATTACTGCACTGCGATGCAATTCAAGCGCATGCTGAACTGTACACTGGCCTAGTAGAAGTCAGTGTAGGACTGATTCCCGGCTGGGGTGGTTGTAAAGAATTACTAAGACGCTGGCAGAGCAATCCAAGATGTCCCAAAGGTCCTTTACCTGCAATCGCTCAGACTTTTGAGACCATAGGCCTTGCTAAAGTATCTCAATCGGCTCAAGAAGCCAAAGAGTTACTGTTTTTAGCAAAAACCGATGGCATCACTATGAACAAAGATCGCCTACTAGAGGCAGCCAAGACTCGTACGTTGGCTTTAAGTCATGATTATCAACCGCCCGAACAAGCTATTTATAATTTACCAGGACAATCAGCTTTTTCAGCACTGGATATCGCCATTAATAATCTCTATCTATCTGGCAAAGCCACTGTTTACGATGTTGAAATCACCAAACAATTAGCCAAGGTTCTCAGTGGTGGCGATACCGATATTACCGAAGCATTAAGTGAACAAGACATGCTAGATTTAGAACTTGAAGCTTTTTTATATCTACTGCAACAACCTGGCACATTGGCAAGATTAGAGCACATGCTCACGACAGGCAAGCCTCTAAGAAATTAAATACAGGAGTAGATCATGTCAGAATTTATTTTTATTATTGTTTTTATCGGACTCGCCATACTCAGCATTTCTCCTATACGACGGAATCTTCTGACCCGCCCTATTTTCAATAAAATGCGCAGAGATTTGCCCAGCATGTCGAAAACTGAACGCGAAGCACTAGAGGCTGGGAATACCTGGTGGGATGCCGAATTATTTACCGGCCAACCTGACTGGGAAAAACTTAAATCGTTACCCGCTGCCAGTTTAACAAAAAACGAACAAGACTATATTGATGGTCCGGTTGAAGCCTTGTGTATGATGCTTAATGATTGGGATATCACTCATAATCGTCAAGATTTACCGCTCGAAGTATGGGCCCACATCAAGCAACATAAATTCTGCGGCATCATTATTCCCAAACAATTTGGCGGTCTAGCATTTTCTGAATTTGCTCACTCTCAAATCGTCATGAAAATTGCCAGCCGTAGTAGCACTGCCGCTGTGACAGTGATGGTTCCCAATTCATTAGGCCCAGCAAAACTATTATTGGCTTATGGAACCCCACAGCAACAAGACCACTATTTACCCCGCCTGGCAGATGGCAAAGAAATTCCCGCTTTTGCCCTGACTGGCCCACAATCTGGTAGCGATGCCGGTGCCATGTCTGATACAGGTATTATCTGTTATGGCTCATATGAAGGACAAGATCATGTCCTGGGCATACGCCTGAATTGGGAGAAACGTTACATCACTTTAGGCCCTGTATCGACCGTTTTAGGACTTGCATTTAAGTTATATGACCCAGAGCACTTATTGGGTGAATCTGAAGATATAGGCATCACCGTTGCATTGATTCCCACTAGCACACAAGGTGTTTCAATTGGAAGACGTCATTTCCCATTAGATTCTGCTTTCCAGAATGGTCCCAACTGGGGTAAAGATGTATTTATCCCTATGGACTGGGTGATTGGTGGTGCAGCCAATGTCGGTAAAGGCTGGATAATGCTGATGAAATGCCTTGCCACAGGACGTTCAATTTCTTTACCTGCTCTAAGTGTCGGTGCGGCCAAATTTATATGTCGCAATACCGGTGCCTATGCGCGCATACGCACTCAATTTAACTTACCTATCGGCAGTTTTGAGGGCATAGAAGAAGTACTGGCACGCATAGCAGGCACCACCTATTTAATGGATGCAGCACGTCATGTCACCTGCTCAGCACTCGATGAGGGTCAAAAGCCAGCCGTCATTTCGGCCATCCTAAAATATCAGCTCACCGAAGGTATGCGTCGTATTGTCAATGATGGCATGGATATTCAAGGCGGCTCCGGCATTTGCCTGGGTCCATCCAATTATATCGGTCGCTTGTATCAGGTCATTCCTGTCGGCATTACCGTGGAAGGGGCCAACATTTTAACTCGCACTATGATGATTTTTGGTCAAGGCGCTGTGCGTTGTCACCCTTTCATACAACGCGAAATGTATGCTTTGAATGAAACTGACAAGGTAAAAGCATTAACTGAATTTGACTCGGTATTATGGCAACATATTCGCTTCTTTCTTAATAATCTGCGACGTGGATTATGGTTCGGTTTAGGTGGGTCCAAGCTTGCTAATACACCTGGCGATAAAGACACTCAACATTATTACCGTCAATTAAACAGACTCAGCACAGGGTTTGCCTTAACAGCCGACTTTGCACTACTCACATTAGGCGGCCGACTAAAACGTAAGGAAAGAATATCGGGTCGACTTGCTGATGTACTAAGTCACTTATATCTCTGCTCTTGTGTACTCAAACACTACGAAAACCAAGGCTCAAACCGGGATGATTTACCACTGCTAAACTGGGCCTGTCAATACAGCATCCATCGTACACAGCAATCGTTATTGGCCTTGTTATGGATGCTTCCCTCCCGAATATCTGCAACCATACTGCGCGCTATACTCTTTCCTCTAGGCAAAACTTATGCGCCGCCAAAAGACCACCTTACACCCCAGCTTGCTCAATTATTACAGAACGATAGTCCTAGCCGTGAGCGTTTAACAGCCGGTATATTTATTAATGAAATTGCTGAAGATAGCACGGGCAGAATTGAAGTCGCTTTCAAAGCAGTATTGCTCGCGGCCCCTGTGGAGGCCAAGCTTCATGCCGCACAAAAACAAGGGCGACTGGATAAAGGCGCTTTAACGACTGTACTACCACAAGCAATAAAATTAAAAATTATAACAGCTGTAGAAGCCGATTTAATCAACAAGGCAACACAAGCAAGACTTGCAGCCATCAATGTTGATGATTTTTCAGCTGAACAAATGACAAATAGACAACCACTTTAAAGGTGAAGACAATGAAACTCCCCATGACTGGTGGTTGCTTATGTGGTGCCGTCAGATATCAAATTCTGGCTGAGCCAGTTGGCGCAGGAAACTGCCATTGTAGAACCTGTCAAAAATCAGTTGGTGCGGCCTATGTACCCGTCTTATTTGTGCTTTACGATGCCCTTAAAATAACCGGGAATTACAAAGAATATGCTACCACTGCTGACAGCGGTAACACCATGAACAGAGGGTTCTGCCCAGAATGTGGCTCGGCCCTTTTTGGCAGGAATTCTGCGACAAATAAAATTCGACCGGTTAATGCCGCTACCTTGGATGAGCCGGGTATTTATAAACCACATATGAATTTTTGGCTCTCTGCCGCGCAACCATGGGATGTAATAGACCCTAATCTACCAAAGTTTGAAAAAAACCCTTTGCATTTATAAAGAATACAGAACGGCTGTTTCCAGATGCCTTAGGAACCAAGGTTTAATAATACCAAAAAGAATGACTCAGGGGTTTTGTCATCACAGGCTTGGATATTATTGAATGCTCATTGATTAGTTGACAAAAACATCACCGCCACTATTTCTGGCGCTGGCAGCAACGAAACTAAAATGATTAAAATGTGAAAATCTTGTTTGCATTTCAGCAACCAGTGAATCTGCTTTTTGCAGACCATCCACCGCACAAAAGCCAGCTAAAGAATGGGAATAACGCTAGAAGACGAAGCATGGATGCGTCATGCGATTAGGTTGGCGCAGCGTGCTGAAGAACAAGGTGAAGTGCCCGTAGGTACGCTCGTGGTATTAGAGGGCCATTGTATTGCCGAAGGTTGGAATGTACCGATTAGTACCCATGATCCATCGGCGCATGCGGAAATGGTTGCATTACGCTTAGCCGGCAAGGCTATGGAAAATTATCGCTTAATTAACAGTACTTTATATGTAACATTAGAGCCTTGCGTGATGTGTATGGGTGCCATTGCACATGCGCGTGTTAAGCGCGTGGTTTTTGGTGCTCTAGATGAGAAACGCGGAGCAATCTGTAGTGCTTTAGAGTTAGCTAACGCTGATTTTTTAAATCATCAGATCGATTGGCAAGGTGAAGTACTGGCCGAGGCTTGTGCCGACTTATTACGTGATTTTTTTCGTGCGAAACGGAGTAAGTTAAAAGCGCAATAGCTGAACTGAAAGGCTGGATAAAGGCTTGTAGTTCATAGACTTTTTTGTGATAAAGGTTGCCTTTGTGCGCTGGCTGACGTAAGAATTGCATAACATGTTTTTAAGGAGTGTAACTTTGATCACCACTACGAGCCAATTTATCGTTCAGTGTAACAGGATGCCTAGTTGCAGAAGCTAAAAGCATCTGCGCAAGCTTGGCTGGTTGCCCATCGTGGTGACAGGGCAGGTGGTGTTGAGAATACACTGGCTGCATTTGAGTTTGCTGCCTCTTCAGGTGCGTTGTTTGCCGAATGTGATGTCCAATTTACCAAAGATTACATTGCTGTGGTTTTGCATGATGATGATCTCAAACGTTTGTGTAACAAGCCGCAACGTAAGGCAACTGCGTTAAACCTGCTTGAGTTACAGGATGTTTGCAGGTCAAGCTTTGCCTTGCTCAGCTTAAAAGAGCTGCTTATTTGGTTGCAGCAGTATCCTGCCTTAACCTTATTCGTTGAAATTAAAGATGATATTCTCAAACGTGAAAGTCCGCAGTCAACGGCACAATTGGTGACCGAGTATATTGCCTCTGAGCAGTTGTCCCAGATTGTCATCATCAGCAAAGCAGGCGATATTCTTGATGCCTGTAAGTTGGCGATTAGTGATGAACTGAGAATCGGCTGGGTAGCAGAAGGGAACAATAAGCCTGAATCCAAGTTGGATTATATTTTCATGCCTTATGAACAAGCAGCAACAATAGCGCATTGGCATGATTTAAATGTAAACGTAGGGCTGTATACCATTAACCATACAGCTTTGAGCCTGGAACTTAGGGATTCAGGTGCCGATCTCATTGAAACAGATCTGTATAGCCAATTGAAGCTGGAGTTAGATGCTGATGATAGCTAAATCAAAGGATACAGTGGATGCCGATATTCTGATTATTGGTGGTGGCATATATGGTTGTGGGGTGGCACAGGCAATTAGCGCAGGTGGCTTTAAAACCATACTCATTGAGAAAAATAGCCTGGCCTCAGGTACGAGTAGTCAATCGACCAAGCTCATTCATGGTGGTTTACGTTATCTCGAACAATTCAACCTTAAACTGGTTTATGAAGCTTTGAGTGAGCGCGAGTGTCTGCTTAAAATTGCTCCTGATTTGGTATCAAGGCAATGGTTTTATATTCCGGTGTACAGCACAGGTAAACGCCCGGCCTGGTTTATAACTTGTGGTCTGTTTCTTTATTATCTGCTTTCAGCGGGGCGCTCCAAGTTTAAGTGGCTTAAGAAAAATGATTGGTCGACAAAGGTTGCAGGTCTTAATACCAAGGATCTGAAAGCGGTGCTCGCTTATGAGGATGCGGCTACCGATGATGCAGCTTTAACCAGAGCTGTAGCGGCATCAGCCAAAACATTGGGTTGTAAAATCTTTGAACAGACAACTGTGGAGAGTGCTAAGTTTAACGGTTCTTATTGGCAGGTGAAACTAGCCAATGGTGAGCAATTGACGGCCAGGGTGTTGGTTAATGCAGCTGGCCCCTGGGTGAATATTGTAAGCAAAGTGATTTATCCCGAGCCACCAACATTAAACATAAATTTAGTGCAAGGTACGCATTTACTGTTAAACAGAGACTGTACAAGTTTTATTTATACCGAATCCCTGGATGGGAGGGTGATGTTTTTCAGACCATGGCGTGGTAAAACGCTGGTTGGTACGACTGAGGTTTTGTTTCAGGGTGATCCAGAGCAGGTGAAGCCACGGCATAGTGAAATCGATGCTATCTTAAATACCTACAACTTTTATTTTCCAGATTCAGTTTGTTTGGAAGCAGATATATTAGAAACCTACTGTGGCTTAAGGGTGTTACCCGAAGTAGAACAGGCCGCATTTTTTGCCAGCCGCGAAACGGTGATTGCCTTTGATCAAACAACATGCCCGGCATACTTTGCCATTTATGGTGGTAAGCTAACCACATACCGCAAAGAGTCGGAAAAAGTACTGAAGTTGATAAAAAATATTCTGCCTGCAACGGCAACAAAAAGTACCAAAGAGATACACTTGGACAGCGTGGATTAAGAAATCTTAGGCGAGGTGAAGGTATGCGTTTAGGTATTCCAAAAGAGATGAAAAATGGTGAATACCGGGTAGGGATGACACTGAGCTTGAAAAAGAGTTCGCCTTTGCCTTAACTACTCGCGTTTATCGTGGTGGCTTCACTAAAATACGAATTAAGAGCTAAACAAAAAGCCAGTTCAAATCAGTAAACTAGCGAGATAGATCTCACTCCTCTCGCACTACGGATTTTAAAATGAACTGGCATAACCAATTGATAACGCTTTACCTCTACGTTTGCAAGCATTATGAGCAAACGCTTTGTGCGTACAGTCAACGCATGAGTAATCCTGCAGATTTAAG
>SHZO01000045.1 GCA_009692285.1 Gammaproteobacteria bacterium
ACTTGCTTAATAGCGGAACTCTTTGAATCACCATTAGCCATGGGTTGATAACGCTCAGGGTCCTCACCACCTTCACCGGTGTTGCTTTTACCACCCACACGATTCATGGCAATTGCTATTGTTTCATGAGCTTCTTTACTGATTGAGCCATAGCTCATTGCACCAGTTTTAAAGCGCTTCATAATATTCTCAACCGACTCAACTTGATCGATTGAAATAGTCTCTCTAACTTTAAAGTTTAGCAATCCTCTCAGAGTTGAAAGATTCTTTGCACGATCGTCAATTAGATTAGCGAAAGACTTGTATGTGGCATACGAACCGGTACGCACTGCTTTTTGTAAACGGTGAATGCTCTCAGGGTTGAACACATGATATTCTCCCTCGGCGCGCCACTGATACTGACCGCCTACAGGCAAAACATGATCGCTAACCATACGCGCAGGGAACGCTGCGCGATGGCGCATCAACACTTCTTCAGTAATAACATCAAACCCAATCCCTCCAACACGCGATGCCGTGCCGGTGAAATATTGATCAATAATATCTTGGCGCAGACCAACAGCTTCAAAGACTTGTGCCCCATGATAACTTTGTACGGCAGAGATCCCCATCTTTGCCATTACTTTAACCACACCCTTCACAGCAGCTTTAGCAAAATTAGCACAAGCAAGATGGTGATCTATATTTATTAATAATTTTTCACGAATCAAGCCATCTAAAGTTTCGAAGGCAAGCCAAGGATTAATAACGCTTACGCCATAGCCTATAAGCAAAGCAAAATGATGAACTTCTCGCGCTTCGCCAGTCTCAAGAACTAAGGACACGCGCATACGAAGTCCTTCACGAATTAAATAATGGTGCAGGCTCGAAACTGCTAACAATGCAGGTGCCGCAGCTTCCTCTCGGTCTACTCCACGATCAGATAAAATTAGAATATTTATTGCATCTTCTAAAATGAGACGACGAGCCTCGAGGTGCATTCCTTCTAATGCTTGGCGCAACCCTGCTTCGCCATGTGATGCTCTAAACAACATAGAGAGCGTGCCAACTTTCAGACCCGGCAAGGCAACGCACTGAATCTTAGCAAACTCTTCGTTGGTAACTACTGGGCCTTTAAGTTCAATGCGACGACAATCGGAGGCCTTGGGATTCAGTAAATTTCCTTCCGAGCCCAACCAAACATCTGATGAGGTCACTATCTCTTCACGAATACAATCAATCGGAGGATTTGTTACTTGCGCAAAGAGTTGTTTAAAGTAGTCATAGATCAATCGTGAACGTTGTGAAAGCACGGCCAAAGGGGTGTCATTACCCATAGAACCCACGGCTTCAACACCTTCTTTAGCCATTGGCGCCATTAAGATACGTTGATCTTCAAAGGTATAACCAAACGCAATTTGACGTGCGCGTAGTAATTCGGGTTCTGCCACAGGAAGCATAGGTGCTGGGGGCAAATCTTTAAGATATATCAGGTGCTGCTTCAACCAATCCCTATAAGGGTGGGCATTAACAATACTGCCTTTTATTTCCGCATCGTCAATGATTCGGCCCTGTTCAGTATCTACAAGAAACATACGGCCAGGCTGCAGGCGGCCTTTATGCAGAATATCTTCTGGAGGTATATCAAGCACACCAGCTTCGGATGCTAGTACTACAAAATTATCTTTCGTGACGTAATAACGCGAGGGACGCAGCCCATTCCGATCTAATAACGCGCCAATACGTATGCCATCGGTAAAAGCAATCGATGCTGGACCATCCCAAGGCTCCATTAAGCTGGAATGAAACTGATAAAAAGCGCGTCGGGCGGGGTCCATACTCGTATGCTTTGACCAGGGCTCAGGAATCATCATCATCATGGCATGCGGCAATGAACGACCTGAGAGCACCATTAGCTCAAGTACGTTATCGAACATGGAAGAATCGCTGCCATTAACATTCACAATCGGTGTTATTTTTTTTATGTCCTCACCAAAAAGCTCAGATTCAAGTAGTGCCTCACGTGCTTTCATCCAATTTATATTACCGCGCAAGGTATTAATTTCACCATTGTGCGCAATGTAACGATATGGATGAGCACGATCCCAACTCGGAAAAGTATTAGTGCTAAAACGCGAATGTACCAAAGCCAATGCAGTTTCAATTAGGGGGTTTTTAAGGTCTGTGAAATACTCATCGAGCTGCATCGTCAATAACATGCCTTTATAGACTAGCGTCTTGTGCGAGAGACTTACAACATACCAATACTCTGCGCCTCCAATAGTAGACACACGAATTTCACTATATGCACGTTTACGAATGACGTAGAGTTTACGTTCAAAAGCATCAGCATCTTCGGTTTCTGGTCCACGCTGAATAAATAGCTGGCGCATGAAAGGTTCACTGGCTTTTGCAGTCTCGCCTAAAGTTGAATTATCAGTGGGTACGGTACGCCCACCTAAGTAAATCTGCCCCTCAGATTGAACGACTCTCGCAAATACTTCTTCAATTTTACGACGCTGTATAGGATTACGTGGCATAAAAATTAAACCACAGGCGTATTCGCCAGGGTCGGGCAAATTAATGTGCGATTTTTTGGCTACATGTTTAAGAAAAACATGTGGCATTTGCATCAACACGCCAGCGCCATCACCTGTATTAACTTCGCAACCACAAGCACCACGATGATCTAAGTTTTTTAGTACTTGAATCGCTTGGAGTAATATTTTATTGGACTTACGACCTTTGACATCCACGACAAAACCCACGCCACAGGCATCACGCTCAAACTGCGGATCGTACAACCCCTGTTTGGCTGGCGGTCCTAACAGCGGCAAGGCATCACTTATTAAAGCCTGAGGCGGCGTTGCGCTCATCGTCGATCTACTCCACAAATTAAAAAAACGATGATAACGGCTGAAAATTCAGGGTCAACCATTCAGAAGGGAAGAGGCTTGCCATCCCAGGCCCAGGCGCGGCCACTATCAGCGCTCTGCAAGCGATCCAGCACACCAAGCATCGCCATCACTGAGTATGCAGGAGTCAATAGCTGTCCTTCAGCGATACTCGATTGAAAGGGCTTAGAGAGTGCTGTGTCGACCGTTCCAGGATGTAATGCAACACACAGCGCATGTAAATTGCGTTGTCGCAGCTCAATCGCACAAGTTCTTATTAGCATGTGCAGAGCTGCCTTCGAGGCACGATATGCATGCCAGCCACCCAAACGATTATCTTCAATCGATCCTACACGTGCCGAGAGCGCTGCAAACACTGATTTGCCCTGTCTATCTAATACACCCAGTGTGTACTTGGCAATCAAAGCAGGACCAGTGACATTGATCGCGAATGCCTGTGCTAGCGCAGAAGCGTCAAGCGCACCCCAGCTCTTCTCGGGCTGTAACTGAGTCCCAGAGTGAAGCATGCCAGTTGCTACGATCACCATATGTAGCGGACCACTGGCCGTAGCGCGCTGCACCGCGCGCTCAATGCTCAGCTCATCAACCAGATCAAACTTAAGCCAAGTGATACATGAATCTGGAAATAAAGGGGTTTCTGGATAAGTACGCGCAGCAGCAAAAACTTCCACTACGCGTGGATGACTAGCCAAGGTCCGCACAAATGCAGCGCCCAAGCCACCACTTGCGCCAAAGATAAGCACTCGCAAGGCTTCAGGGAAGCTCTCTAAGGCTGGCACAGATTGCTGAGGTTTAAACATCCACACGCTCCACTAAAAAAAATTTACCAAAGGTATTGCGCATGACAGCAAAGTACCGTAAGTTTCGCGCGCATCACAGGGGGTGTACAAGACATAAATGAAGAAACACATGGGCGCGACACACTACGAGCCTGGTTTCCGCCTCACTAAGGTGAATGCATACCTAGAGCGGAACTTCCCCGACTTCTTCGCTGAAGCACGTTTTCATGTGGGGAATGACGATTATTTTCTTTATTCACGTTTTGGCCAATACCTAGCACGCTCTATCGAACTGCGCCGAACGCCACGCGCCATGATCAATCGAGGATTCACTGTGCTTAACAAGATGGCGGCTGTTTCCCGTAAAGACCCTTCTGTGTTACATATTTTAGTTTCTGGCTCTCTCGAACATCTCATTGATGCTCCGAAAGCGCGCGCACTAGCGATGAAGCGCCTCTCACCGATTGCGCAGGGATATCTTGAGAGTCTGTGCGAATAGCGCGCGAGTATGGCCCGCGCGCGCGCGTGGGCATTGCCACTCCGCAAGCAAACCCTACAGTCGAACCAGAAATGCAGGCGCTACTGCCTGCCTCAATTGGCACTTACATCACGCGCCTTGCGCACCCTGCGTCGCAGGTTGAAGTTCGCCTGCTTCATTACATTCGAAACATCCCGGCGGCTATCGCCTGCTTTGGTACTCTGCGTCTTGACGCTTTGGGCTTTGGCTGCACAGGGTCCAGTTACCTCGCAGGGGCAAAGCTAGAGGCCAGCCTGCTTAACGAGGCAACCACCGCCTGCCAAATACCCATCATCACCGCAGCTTCAGCAATTTGTAGCGCTCTTAATTTTCTTGGTGCTACTCGCATCGCGCTGGTCTCACCGTATCCTGTGAATCTAGCAGAGGCAGGTTACCGCTACTGGCACGATCACGGCTTTCAGCTAAGTGCGACGCTGCGCGTCGATGACTCACTAACGGATACACACGGGATATACGAAATGACTAGTGACGATGCGTTAGATGCTTTGCGTCAGATCGACCGTTCAGGTGCCGATTGTCTTCTGGCAAGCGGTACCGGCATGCCGACTTTGCGGGCGCTACGTAAAGTGCATTCTGAATTTGCTGTACCCGTGCTTTCCTCGAATCTATGTCTCGCCTGGGCACTCCTTAAAACTGTTGCCCCAGAGCTTGTGCCGAATTCCCCTACAGAACTGCTGCTCAGATGACTCTAGCGATATGAATCGCAAAATTATCTTTGATTGCGATCCAGGTGTAGATGATGCAATTGCATTATTATTGGCGTTTTCAGCACCCAAAAATCTGAGTATTTTAGGAGTCACTACCCTAGCTGGGAATGTGGATGCCGCGCTAACTGCTCGCAATGCCTGCCTAATACGTGACATTGCTGGATGTCACAATATCCCGATCTTTGCTGGTTGCAAGAATCCACTGCTAAGAGAAGCAGTTAAAGCCAGCCACTTTCATGGTGTATCGGGCTTAGGGAACCTCCCAATTTTTGAACCACATGGCACAATAGAAATCGAATCTGCAGTAGATTTTATTGTACGTATATTGTCACAAGCAAAACCCAAAGAAATTACCTTAGTGATTACTGGCCCTATGACTAACATTGCCACAGCAATACAAAGAGATCCAAATATCATTCAAGGCCTGTATGAAATTGTAGTTATGGGTGGGGCATGCTCCGAAGGCGGCAATATCACCGCATCTGCTGAATATAATATTTATGCAGACCCGCATGCAGCCAAAATTGTGTTTAATACCAGTTGTGAGTTAATTGTTTTTGGACTTGATGCAACGCACCAAGTACGAGCCACACCTAAACGCATTGCCACGCTGCGCAAAGGGGGTACGCGTAGTGCATTGGTTGCAGCCGATTTACTTGAATTCTCAAGCACTCTGCCGGGCAATGGCTCTAAAGAAATTGGAGCTCCGCTACATGATCCCTGTCCGATTGCTTGGTTACTCGCGCCTCAATTATTTGAATTACAAGAGTGCTACCTTGAAGTTGAAACTCAATCTACCGCTATCTTAGGTCATACAGCGGTAGATTTTAGAATCCGCGCGCACCACCCAGCTCATGTACGCTGGGCAGTGCGCGCTGACGGACAAGGAATTTTTGATTTACTCACTGATTTATTAACCAGCGCTTAGCTAGCGCTGATCAATTAGATAGTGCAAAAGCAATAATGTAATCGCCAATAGGCGTTCCAACCTGCGCATTGCCGCCAGCTGCGATCGCCACATACTGTTTACCTCTAACCATATAAGTCATAGGCACCGCCATGCCAGGCATTGGCAAATCAGCAGCCCATAATTCTTTCCCGGTCGCAGTTTCAATGGCACGTAGCTTTGAGTCCATAGTTGCGCCAATAAAAGTCACGCCCCCATGAGTGGTTATCGGACCGCCTACATTGGGTGAGCCCCAGCCCGCTCCCTGAGGAATACTAACTCCTGAGCGACGAATCTGGCCTAGGGGAATCTGCCAACGTATTTTACCTGTACCGAGATCTAAGGCAGTCAGCGTACCCCAAGGCGGTGGAGTGCAGGGGATCCCTAAGGGCGATTGAAAGAGCTCCCCTTCAATCCGATAAGGCGTGCCGACTAAAGGTCGCGTAAGATAATCTAGTGCTAGCTGTTTATCTTCAACAGCAGAATCTTTCTTAGGAACTACTTTAATTACTGTCGCTAAGTTTTCAGCTTTTATGATCAACAAATTGGTCACAGAGTCATACGAAGCACCACCCCAATTGCCGCCTCCTAAGGCAGAGGGAAATAAAATTGAACCCTTGACAGACGGAGGTGTATACATCCCGTCATAGCGCAGCGCATCAAACTTGCGACGGCAGGCGTAACGATCAATTGGGGTTAGGCCGAATAAATCATTTCGGGTCATTGACTGACGAGCAAAAGCAGCCATTCCGGAAGGCACAGGTTGTGTCAGCGAAGCAATATCTCCTGGCACATCTGTTTTAGGTGTGGCGCGTTCTATGATTGGCCATAAAGGAACGCCAGTGGTTCGCTCAAAACCATATAGCCACCCCATTTTAGTTTGCAGCAATGCTGCCTGTACAACATTTCCATCTCGTTGGATATCTACCAACAACGGGTGCCCCACGAGATCATAATCAAATAAATCATGGTGCACTACTTGCTTTGACCAAACTAGTTTTCCTGTGATTCCATTAAGCGCAACAATTGAATTAGCCAACGGAATATCAAACTGTCTTCCGCCTCCATAATAATCTGTTGAGGGACTCGTCGTCGGCAAAAATACTAGCTTATGTTCCTTATCCACACTCATCGTAGACCAAACATTTGCGGCACCACTAATATTGCGCTTATCTTCTGGAATTGGATTAAATTCCCAGCGCAACTCGCCGCTGCGTACGTCAAACGCACGCACTATCCCATCTTTGGCATTAGAAATACCATCATTAACCGATATTCCTACAATCACTAGATTATCTAATATCACAGGCGGCGAAGTAGAAGAGCCGACAAAACCTTCGCCATAATTCTCATAATCACTGTGAGAGACAAACCCAAAATGACCTTTAGCAGCACCAAAATCTAAGCAAAGCAATCCCGTGTCCGCATCCAGCGCATACACACGGCCCGCATCACCATTTTTAAAAATACGCCGCTCACACAACGTGCCTTGCAAAGCGGCCAATTTCACAGCAGATTTTTCAATAGTCGAGTCGTCAGACTCCCAATATGCTACACCACGGCAACGCCCAGTTAATACCAAAGGAGCGCTAAGTGCGGGTCTGCCAGTTTTTTTGTCAGGGCTATGGGGATCAAAGGCCCACCGCTCACGACCTGTTTCAGGATCTAATGCAATAACACGATTTTTTGGCGTGCAAAAATAAAGCATACCATTAACATGTAGAGGCGTCGCTTGTAATACGCTGCCTTTAGGGTATTTACCTTCGACAAAATCACCCGAGCGATGAGCCCAGACTTGTTTCAAACGTACAACATTTTTAATATCAATTTGAGTTAATGGTGAGTGCTGACTGCCGCCTGCATCACGCCCAAAGGATGGCCAATCAGCCTCTGTTGCACTGACAGTACATATCCATAGTGTTACGCACAGCACTACAAAATATTTAAACTTAATTTGAATCATTTTTACTACTCTCGGTAATTTTTATCTTAGCGCATTAGGCACTGATATACCTGAACCAAAACGCTCTGACATTGAACCGGAATACTCCCAACCTTGGGGAGTAATAAGCTCACTATTTTGTGTGCCTACTAACCTGCATGCAGCCACTTTCACACCGCCTTCTTCTAAGTCCACCTGCCCATACTCTAACCAATCGCACAAAGTCGTAATGCCTGCTAACTGATCAACCACAGCAAGATCACGAGCACCACCGTTGGCTTCATCTACAAAATCTAACCCTGCCAAAGTAAGCGCGGTAACAAATTTCTCAGCATCTACTGAATCATTAAACCCTACTCGCGCAAGCTCGCCGTCATCACATAATGTCTTCTGAGGTAACTGCGCCAAAAAGGCGCTCCAACCGCCTTGAAAGCGACCATCAATCGCAGTACGTTTAATAATTACCGAAAGTGCTTCAGCCAATACTGCCATAAAAATCTTTTAATCTTAGTTTAGGATGTTATTATCCTATGTATTATGAATAAAAAAGTACTTATTTTTATACTTACTCTACTTTTTAGTACATTTAATGTTTTTGCAGCTCTGCCAAATGATCCAATGGATCCAATCGCCAACGGCAAGAATGCAAACACTGGCCCGCTTTCTGGCGCCTTAATTGTTACGCGGAATCTTGAGGAAATACGCCGAGCATACGTCGAGGCCTTGGGGTTAACACTAGAAGGTCCACTTACATTTGACCCCGCCACACACGAAGCACAACGAAAGCTTTGGCAAATGCCTGCAGATTTAAATTGGGAAGTTTATACACTTACACGCTCTGCTGTAGCTGATGCGGCACGAATTTTAGTGATTATCCCAAACCGCGATACGCCCGTCATTCGACGCAGCTATGAGCGTGAGGAAACTGGTCCGTATGCTTTAGGGTTCCCAATGCAAGATGTGGACGCTGTCGATGCAAGGGTTATAGCTTTAGGCTTCAAACGTACCCTACCAACTGTAAATCGCTACCCCTTGCAGTTAAGGGACGGTACGGCTTACCCAATTACTGAAGCAAGCTATGAAATGTCAGATAATAATCGGCTGGTAATTCTTTCGCGGGGAAATGGCTTACCCCAGAACGGCACGCTAGACGCAGCAACAGGCTTAGGTGGCCCTGCATACTCGAGTCTCATTGTCGAAGATGCAGCAATCATGGAGCTCTTTTTTACGGAAGTACTGGATTATGAACGGCGCACAAGTCGCGAATGGACTATCTTTAAGCCCCGCTTTAAATATCTCACACTGCATGCAAAGGGAGCGCGTACAGGAAATTTAGGTTTAGTTGAATATGCTTTAGAAGATCGTAAAAACTCTACTGGAATTGCGCCTAGACCACCAAATCGTGGTTTAGGAGGATGGTCTTTTGAAGTCAAGCGTTTAGATTGGACTCTACGTAGAGCGCATGCAAAGAAAATTACTATTATCTCAATGCCTCTAAAAATTAATGATCCACGCTTTGGGTTAGTACGTATGGCTACAGTGTTAGCGCCTAACGGACTTTTAGTAGAACTTTATGAACGCTGAGAGTAAGCGGAGTCAGCTCGCCTAAGCGCTTTATGTAAATTTTAAAAAGTGAGACCGGCTTTTTTATTTTAAATCCAACACGATTACTAATAGGTTTTAAAAAAATTAGTAATAATTTATATGTAATTCCTTAGACATAAAGATAAGTTGTATGCAGCATGAAGCATACTTTCAGAATCATCTTATTTTACAGGCGGTATGTAAATACAAGCCTGTGAGAGAGCATTTAATGCTTGGCAAATCTCTCGTGCGCGTAATTCACTGGCAATCGAAGCTTGTACTCGATATACCCCTACACTACCAAGGCGGCTCACAAGCGTCTCCCCTTCAATAAATTGCGGGACTAGTCCTTGCAATTCACTGTGTCGTAGGTGAGCCTCTTGCCAACTAGCAGCTGCTTTTTGGCGGGTAGAAAAAACACCAAGTTGAATACGATATGAGATCGTTACAGCTGAGACTAGAGGTTTAATAATAGGGCTGTCAATCATTGCATCTGAGCGGAGAATAGGCTCGGCATTGGGCGTTGACGCTAAAGTATCATAGCTTGGTGGCGCAATATCAACTAATAAAGTTGCAATATGGGCACGGGCTTGCGCAGTAAAAACTCCTTTAGGATGGGCATCTATAAAATTTCTATACTCTTCTGCCATATTGAGTTTCACTACTTTTTGCCAATCTTTTTCCTCAAGTATTACCTCAATACGACGTTTAGCTGTTGTGGTATTTCGACCAACCGGATGCTTAAGCAAAAATGCCTCATAACTCTCTGATGTATCTGCAATCTTTGCGCTGCGCCAGTCGTCTCGCTCTGCACAACCCCCTAATAATGAAAAAATTAATATAAAAAAAACGACCACTACCAGCCAATTATTAGGTAATAAAGCAAGGCTTAAATATTTTTTATTCATATATGCCTCTTTAAATAATTTTTAAACATCTGCACACACAGCATCGAGCTCGGTTAGTACAAAACGATCAATCCAACTAGGACTCTGCAAGTTTTCAAAAAATCCACAATGCCCCCCATAAGGGAGCGTTAATATACTCAAAGTAGCAGGGCGCGCTAACCTACCCAAATCAACCGCTGGGATAATAGGATCATCAAGCGCCGTAAGCAGCGTCGTGGGTACTTGCAAATTAGCTAATCTATCCTCAGTCAAAGCATAGCCTTGAAAATAATCTGCCATAGAAGAATAAGTTGAGTGTGCAAGCACTAATTTCTCAGTCATAAGCCTTAAGTCGCCACAACGCAGCAACTCAGTTAAATCATACTGAAGAGGCCACGCCTTTTGCTTAAGACGCAATGATCTAATCCACTTGTGAATAAAATAGTTGCGGTAGAACGACGGGCCATCCTCAAGAGCAGCCAAACAAGTGGAAGGATCTAACACTGATGATATACCAATCGCCCGAACAACATCGAGTTGGGCATTAGGTGCTTCACAAGCTACACGGACTATAAAATTACCCCCTAGCGAGAAACCTACCAGTACCGCACGACGCTCCGGAAAGAGTATACGTAAGCCCCTAACGGCACCAATAACTTCATCTAATAGACAGGAATGAAAAAGCTCACGATTCCAGTGCTGAGTATCGCCATGATCACGCAAGTTTAGACGTAAAACTGCAAAACCTTGTGCGTGCAACGCTTGTGCCAAAGAAATTATATACAGAGATTGTGCGCTGCCCTCCCACCCATGCAATAAAACTACTAAGATACGTTTTGCCCCAATTTTTTCAAGCTCTTTATCGAGAGGCGGTGAAGAATAAAAACCTTGTAATCGCACATCATTACCACATTCAATTATTAACTCACAACTTGTAGATAACATTGGCGCGGCATGACGCTCAACAAAAAATCGACGCCCAGGCAAACTTGGCAATACAGATTGGATATGCGGATTAAGAAGCCACGCCGACGGAGAAAAATTAGTATGCATTATGAATGCATAAAATAGGTCTAATCACGCAACCCCGTGCCGCGATTCATTAGCATCAAACACACTAAAAAAAGCACTAGAGCAGCAAAAGTCATTATAGCAAACGCAATACCAACATTAACATCTGATGTGCCTAAAAAACCATATCGGAAAGCACTGACCATATGCAAAATTGGATTTACAAAAGACAAATTACGCGCCCACTCTGGAAGCAAGTCAATTGAATAAAAAACTCCCCCAAAATAGGTCAGTGGTGTCAATATAAAAGTAGGAATAAAATTTACTTGATCAAAGTTTTTAGCAAAAACTCCATTAATGAAACCAGCTAATGAAAATTCGATAGCTGTCAAAATCACTGCAGAAATAATTACAAAGAAATTTTCTAC
>SHZO01000001.1 GCA_009692285.1 Gammaproteobacteria bacterium
AGTTGGTGAGTGAACGGATGCGATTATTCCCCTGTAGCGGTGAAATTAATAGTCGTATCCCGGATGTGCAAGGGGCTTTGAAAGCAGTGCAAGCACACTACTCAGTGGGTGCGTTGTCTATTGATTTTACCGATGGATTGTCGATGGAGTTTAAAGATTGGCGTTTAAATCTTCGTGGCTCTAATACTGAGCCACTCATCAGATTGAATGTGGAAAGTCGTGGTAGCGAGCCTTTGATGCAAGATAAAACGAATCAAGTTTTGACATTCTTAGCAACACTAGACGCAGTCCCAGCGGATCATTAATTTAAATGATCTAGAACAATTTCATTTTAAAGCTGAAAAATGTTTTGCCCAGTGTATTAATATTTTAAAGACTAAATTAAAGCTGGCTTCGGGTGATCCCTGTTGATCCTTGGGGGTGGTAAAAAAATAACTTACAGATTCAATTGGTGGGCGGTACTGGGATCGAACCAGTGACCCTTGCCGTGTGAAGGCAATGCTCTACCGCTGAGCTAACCGCCCGTAGGGGGCGCAATTCTAAGTGCGCATGGGGAATGAAGCAACGAGCACTCGGTGATACCATCTACGCTCTCTACACTTCCTCTACATAGTCTATTAAGAGTCTCTTATGAGCACCGTAACTCGTTTTGCGCCTAGCCCGACTGGCCTACTTCATATTGGAGGGGTGCGCACGGCGCTTTTTAGTTGGCTATATGCCCGCCGTCATGCGGGTCAATTTATTTTGCGTGTGGAAGATACGGACCGCGAACGCTCTAGTGATGAAGCTGTGCGCGTAATTATTGAAGGCATGCGTTGGTTAGGTTTGGTAGCAGATCAAGGGCCTTTCTATCAAACCGCGCGGTTTGATCGCTATAAAGCAGTCATCTCGCAGATGTTGACGCAGGGTGTAGCCTATCGTTGCTACTGCACTAAAGATGAGCTAGAAGCCTTGCGTAGCGCACAAATGTTAGCCAAAGAAAAACCGCGTTACGATGGCCGCTGGCGTGAGCGTACGGATGTTCGCGAGGGCGTACAGCCGGTGATTCGTTTTAAAAATCCATTGCAGGGTGAAGTAATTGTTGAGGATCAAGTACACGGCCGTGTAGTTTTTAAAAATAGCGAACTCGATGATTTGGTAATTGCGCGTGGCGATGGCACGCCAACCTATAATTTTTGCGTGGTGGTCGATGACATGGACATGGGTGTCACGCATGTGATCCGTGGCGATGATCATTTAAATAATACGCCTCGCCAAATGAACATGCTCGCAGCGCTCGGTTCAAAAGCGCCCATCTATGCACATGTGCCGATGATTCTTGGGGCAGATGGTGCCAAGCTCTCCAAGCGACACGGTGCTGTGAGTGTCCTGCAGTATGAGGAGGATGGTTATCTACCTGATGCACTATTAAATTATTTAGTGCGTTTAGGGTGGTCGCATGGCGATCAAGAGATTTTCACTCGCGCAGAAATGATCGCTGCATTTGATGTCGCCGATGTCAATAAATCGGCTTCAGCCTTCAACCCAGAGAAATTACTTTGGTTGAATCAGCAGCATTTGATGCGCGCTGAGCCGATGAGTATCGTGCCATACTTGAAACCACACTTAGTGCGAGTGGGTATAGAGAGTCACGATGACGATTTACTTGCCAATATTGTGTTGGCGCAGCGCGAGCGGGTTAAAACTTTAAAAGAAATGGCACAGAATAGTCGTTATTTTTTTGGTGAGACGGTAGTTTTGGATGAGAAATCTGTGGCCAAGCACTTAACTCCCGAGTCGTTAAGCCTCTTGGGCGAGTTACGAGAGGTATTGGCGGCTTTGAGCATCTGGAATGCCGCGCGCATTCATGAGGCGCTCAACACATTAGCTACAGCGCATACGCTTGGTTTAGGCAAGATCGCGCAGCCGCTACGAGTGGCGGTTACAGGTTCGACAATCTCACCACCGATTGATGTAACGCTCGAGCTTATTGGGCAAAAACACACTTTGGCGCGTCTAGATGCCGCTCTGGGTTAGACTTCCTTGACAATGGCAAGGGGGTTTCGTAACTTGCGCCCCCTCTTGTGGGGCTATAGCTCAGCTGGGAGAGCGCTTGCATGGCATGCAAGAGGTCGACGGTTCGATCCCGTCTAGCTCCACCATTTTTTTGGTAGGTTTTTGGTTTTCGGCGTCCCCATCGTCTAGAGGCCTAGGACACTGCCCTTTCACGGCGGCGACAGGGGTTCGAATCCCCTTGGGGACGCCAACTTTATCGTGATCGGGCAGTGACGCTTTAAGCGCCCCAGGGGCGCTGCCGCAGTTGTAATTCCCACTCAATCGCGCTGCGTACGATGGCCTCCAAGTTATCCAGCTGAGGCTCCCAGCCCAGCTCTTGGCGTATGCGCTGCGCTTGGGCAATTAAAACTGGGGGGTCACCTGTGCGGCGCGGCTGCTCTAAGATGATCAGCGGTCGTCCTGCGACACGCTCTGCCGCTTGCAACACTTCGCGCACGCTGTAGCCGTGACCATAGCCCACATTCAAGGTGGTGTTAGGGCCGCCCCGACGCAAATAATCGAGCGCATCTAAATGCGCGCGGGCTAAATCCACGACGTGTAAATAATCCCGAATGGCCGTGCCATCGGGGGTGTCATAGTTGGTGCCATACATGGCAAGATTTTCACGCCGACCTGAAATATGTTCTGCCGCTACATGCACTAAGTGAAACGATTGCTTTAGCGCCTGCCCAATACGTTTGCTGGTATCCGCGCCAGCAACATTAAAATAACGCAGCGCGACATAACGTAAGGGGCTAACTGCTGAGACATCGCGCAACATCCATTCAGACATTAATTTGGAATTACCATACGGATTAATGGGTCGCGTGGGGTGATCCTCCGAGGCTTGGCCATTCTCGGGCGTGCCATAGACTGCAGCGGTAGATGAAAATACTAACTCTGGAATGTTTTGCGCGACACAGCATTCCAGCAGCGCGCGCGTGTTACTGGTGTTGTTACGATAATATTTGATGGGGTCCTGTATGGACTCTGGCACGCTAATAGAGGCGGCAAAGTGCATCACAGTTCTGATGTTATGCTCGCGTATAGTTTTATTAACCAAGGCCGTATCACCGACATCGCCGATTATTAAGGGCGCATCTAATACGGCTTCTTTAAATCCGGTGCTCAGGTTATCCAGCACGATCACCTTTTCGCCTCGGGCGCGCAATTGCAGTGCCACATGGCTACCAATGTAACCTGCGCCGCCGGTTACCAGGATCGTTTGTGCGTTCATTGTGGGATTATTTCACTTACGCCAAGCGTTGAGTAGAAGATGTATATGAGATGCTATCACTATGAGCATTGAATCCAGTGTCGCGGTGAATCACCCAGATCAACCCTTTGCTGAGCTCTCCCCTGATGTGGTGCTCGATGCCGCCGAGCGCTTAGGCTTAGAGTGTGACGGTCGGCTATTTGCCTTAAATAGTTATGAGAATAGGGTCTATCAGGTGGGCTCACTTCCATTAGGGATGCACGTACTGAAGTTCTACCGCCCGGGACGTTGGAGCGATGCACAGATTATTGAAGAGCATACCTTTACCCAAGAACTCGCTCAGGCTGAGTTGCCTGTGGCCGCGCCGCTAGTGTTTGATGGCCAAACTCTGCTTTGGCATCAAGGGTTACGCTATGCAGTGTTTCCGCGCATGTCCGCACGAGCAGTTGAACTCGATGCGCGAGGCTCTTTAGAATTAATCGGTCGGACTCTGGGGCGTATTCATGCCATTGGCGCACGTTCCCGTTTTGCTTGCAGACCTGCTCTAAGTATTGAGCGTTTAGGTTGGAGCGCGCGTGAGACTTTGCTGGACAGCGCTTTGCTTGATGATTCGCTCTTAGAGAAATACGCTGAAGTCTCCGAGGCCTTGCTCGAAGCGGTGGAAACTGCTCTAAAGCGTATAGGGCCCCTCTCTCAGATTCGTCTGCATGGGGATTGTCATCTCGGTAACATTCTTTGGAACGAGCAGGGACCTGTTTTTGTAGATCTTGATGACTGTATGAGTGGCCCTCGCATCCAAGATCTTTGGATGTTTTTGTCCGGTTCTCCTGAGGATCGTCGCAGTCAGTGGGCAGAGCTTGTGCTGGGGTATCGCCAATTTCATGAGATCGATGATTTTGAAAAAGAGTTAATCGAACCGCTTAGGACTTTACGTATGGTGCATCATGCTGCTTGGATTGCCGCTCGCTGGGGCGACCCAGCTTTTCCGCGCGCATTTCCGTGGTTTTCGAGCCCACGGTTTTGGCAAGAGCATTTGAGTGATCTGTGGCAGCAATTAACAGAGATAAGTTAGTGTATGCAGACTAAGATTGATTTTTGGCAAGAGGTAAAGCCTTGTATGGAAAAAATAATTTAAAGCGAAACTTTCTGAGAATTAAATCCGTGAAATCAACCTGGCAATCGGTTTTTATTAAGTACTGAGCTGCGCTGCAGTCAGTGTGTGTTTCTTCCCAAGCTGCTAACGTGGGTTAGATTCCCATCACCCGCTCCACTTTCCCGTGAGCCCAGGCGCAATGCGCTCGTCTTTGGTGGTGAAGGCTAGGAAAAGAGTAAAGAAGGCGAGGAGCTTTTTCATTTTGTTGATTCTTAGGGAATCAAATATACTGCAATAGGAACCAATTGATTTTAAGATCGGTTCTGCCTTGCGCGCGCCAGTTGCTTACCTGCAAGCACGACAAATACTCCGCCCATAATTTTGGCAACAAGGTGTAAGCTCTCTCCATAACTTGAGATATAGGGTTGCAGAAATACGTCTTCAATCAACATACCACCGCCGATCCAACCAAGTAATCCACCCCCTAAGACAATTACTATGGGAAAGCGATCCATTAGGGCCATCACATAACGACTGCCATAAACAATTAAAGGCACGCTAAGGATTAGCCCAAAGATTACCAGTTTCAAATCACCTTGGGCAGCAGCCGCAATAGCAATTACGTTATCTAAGCTCATGACAGCATCAGCGATGACAATAGTTCTGATCGCGCTCGTTAAGTTTCCGCTACCTTTAATGTTATGTTCATTATCCTTTTGAGGTATGAGTAATTTGACACCGATCCAAAGCAGTAGAAGCCCGCCGACTATTTTTAAAAATGGCACAGACATTAATTGCAGAGCGAAAAAAATCAAGATAATACGTAGTGCAACCGCACCAAATACGCCCCAAAAACTCGCTTTATTGCGCTGCTCTGGGGGTAGGTTGCGCGCGGCTAAGGCAATGATGACAGCGTTATCGCCACTTAAGATTATATCGATTAAGATAATTTGGCCTGCGGCAATCCAAAATTCGATTGATGTGATATCCATGGGTGTGAGTTTAGCTTATGTAGAGTAAACTGGGGTAGTAGCGCTGCCTGTCGTGGCGCACAAAAGGCTTAACGTGAATTCGCGTAACTTTCTTGACCGACGTATTTCAGTCGCTCCAATGATGGACTGGACTGATCGGCATTGCCGATACTTTCTGCGTGGCTTCTCGCCGAATATTTTACTCTATACCGAGATGGTTACTGCTTCGGCTATTTTGCGTGGCGATCGTGAAAAATTATTAGAGTTTGGTCGCGCAGAGCATCCGGTGGCGCTACAACTAGGTGGTTGTGAACCAGACTACTTGGCCGCTTCGGCTCGTTACGGTGCTGAAGAAGGTTACGATGAAATTAATTTGAATTGTGGCTGTCCAAGCGACAAAGTTCAAAAGGGGGCTTTCGGTGCCTGTTTAATGAATGAGGCCGATTTGGTGGCTGACTGCGTTGCAGCGATGTGTGATGTTGTAGATATTCCTGTTACGGTCAAGATGCGCATTGGTACCTTGCGCTCTGCTTCGCGTGAGGGATATCGTGATCCTAATTCTGATGTGCAACGGTTCGATGACAATGATTACGAGAAGCTCTGTGATTTTTTAGTAGCAATTCGTGCCGCGGGTGCGGATGCAGTGATTGTTCACGCGCGAAAGGCTGTGCTCGGGGGGTTCTCGCCTGCGGAGAATCGAGAGATCCCACCGTTGCGTTACGATGTGGTGCGCCGTTTGAAAGAAGAGTTTCCGGACATGCCGGTAATTTTAAATGGAGGACTGACCACCGCAGAAGATTCAGTGCGTGCACTGGATTGGGCCGATGGGGTCATGCTCGGTCGTGAGGCGTATCATCGACCTATGGTGCTCACAGAATTAGTGACCGCAGCCGCTGTGGCAGACGGCGTGGACTATGTGGCACCAACCATCCCGGCACTGTTGGAGCGCATGGCGCACTACGCGGAAGATCAAATGACTCGCGGTGAGAGGCTCACAGCGATTACGCGCCATATGTTAGGGTTGCTCAGTCATAAACCCGGCGCACGTGAATATCGGCGCATGCTCTCAGAGGGCGCACGTGAAGCGGGTGCTGGTCCGGAGCTTATTCGACGCGCAGCTTTGCTTGCGGCGTAAGCATCAGCAACATATCTAAAAAAATAATAAAAGCGTTTAGCGTGCTGCAGGATCGTTCGGCAGACGCTCAATAGGGCCATCAGCCATCGCTGCCATGTAAAGTGCTACAGCATAAACGGCCACTGATTGTTTTAAGTCATCCGCACTGACTTGTTCCAAAGTGTCATTCAATGTGTGATGTAAATCAAAATAAGTGCTGGCATCTAATTGCGGAGCAATGACCGGCACACCGCGGGAACGCAGTGGACTAATATCTGCGCCCCCACGAGCAGTGTTGGTGCCCAACTTCACATCCAAAGATTTTACCACGCGGTGAATATCTTTAATCAGTGACCATTGTGCTGGAGCTACTTGGGCATCGAGCCTCCAGACAGGGCCATCACCGAGATCTGCTTCCATCGCAAAGACGTGCTGATCGATAGCTTTATTCCCTTCATCTGCAGGATAGCGCGCAGCACCGGAGAGACCGAATTCCTCGTTAGCGAATAACACAACACGAATCGTGCGGCGTGGTTTAACCGGCATGCTTGCGATTAATTTTGCTGCCGCTATAGCGATTACGACTCCCGCTCCATCATCTTGTGCGCCGACACCTGGGTCCCATGAGTCTAAGTGCCCACCAATCACGATTATTTCTTGGGCTAAGTCGGTGCCTAAGATTTCGCCAATGACATTAGCTGATCGGGTTTGTGGCAGATCGCGCGCGGTGACGCGCAAACGCACGCTCACCAACTGGCCCGTTTGGACTTGCCGCTCTAAAGCGTTGGCGTCGGGATTAGAAATTGCTAGGGCAGGAATACGGGGCGCAGAGATGTTGTAGGAGAGGGTGCCGGTATGGGCAAAGCGCAGGTTACTGGTGCTGATGCTGCGAACAACCACGCCTACCGCACCTGCGGCAGCGGCGATACTCGGGCCTTCAACACGCGAACTGACGGCTTTGCCATAGCCGCTGCCATCACGAGTACGTTCGGTGCGAGTATTAAAGAATACAATTTTGCCGCTCACTGCGCCTGGGGGCAGTGCTTTTAAAGCGGAAATGTCTTGAACCATTACGATGGGCGCGCTGAGACCTTGATCAGAGGTGCCAATGCTGCCACCGAGGGCAAGGGTCACCATCGGTTGGGGATAAGGTAGTAGAACCTCAAAACTTGCTTCACCGCGAATCCAACGGGGCACTAGCACCTCGGGCGTGCGAACATTTTGAAAACCCAAAGAAATTAAATTACGTCGTGCCCACTCTACGCCCGCTCGGTCTCCGTCCGTACCCGCTAAACGTGGCCCAACCTCAGTGGTCAGAGAGGTTAGAAGTGAGTAGGCCTGATCTGAGCTAAGTGCTTTATCGCGCAGTGCGATCGCTAATTTGTGTGTTGTTGCTGGCGCAGCAATAGCATTTTGCGCCAAAGTGGCTACACAGCAAAATAGCAGGGCATTAAACACATAAGCTTTAACGTTGCAGGGGCGCACTAGCTAAGCCTTTTTTGTAGCGCTTGTACTTCGCTGCGCAACGCGGTTGGGATCCGGGCTCCGAATTCATCAAAGTAATTGCTCATGTCTTTGGCCTCTGCGCGCCACTGCCCCAGATCGACGGAAAGTAATTCATCCACCGCTGTTGGGGCAATGGATAAACCCTCAACGTTTAAATCTTTGGCACGTGGGAGATAGCCAATCGGAGTGTCTTGGGCTTCACCGTGACCTGTGCAGCGCTCAAGCATCCAGGCGAGCACGCGCAAATTATCGCCAAATCCTGGCCAAAGAAATGCACCCTCTGCATCGCGACGGAACCAATTTACATGGTAAACCCGGGGAGGTTGTGTAAGTTTTTGGCCAATGCTTAACCAATGACTCCAATAATCAGCAAAGTTATACCCACAGAAAGGTTTCATAGCCATGGGGTCACGACGCAGTACGCCGGCTTCGCCGATGGCAGCTGCGGTTGTTTCGGATGCTACGGATGCGCCAACGAGCACGCCATGATTCCAATTGCGAGCTTCATAGACCAACGGCGCTACATTACGACGCCGACCGCCAAATACGATGGCAGAGATGGGCACGCCGAGTGGTATGTCTGCTGCGGGTGAGTAGTTGGGGTTTTGTTTCGCGGAGACGGTAAATCGCGAATTAGGGTGTGCTGCAGGGCCATTGGCCGCATCGTAAGGGCGACCCTGCCAATCAATAGTGGGCGTGCCTCTTTCAAGACCTTCCCACCATGGTTGGTGATCTGCCGTTAGTGCAACGTTGGTGAAGAGCGTGTCGCGTTGAATCATCTCGTAGGCATTACGATTAGTTTTTGCGTTGGTGCCCGGTACTACACCAAAATACCCTGCTTCAGGATTAATCGCATAAAGGCGACCATCCGGCCCAGGGTGTAACCAGGCAATGTCATCACCGACGGTGAATATTTTCCAACCGGGCATTGAACTGGGGGGAATGAGCATCGCTAGATTTGTTTTACCGCAGGCCGAAGGAAAAGCTGCTGCAATATAATGTGTTTCTCCTTGTGGGTTTTGTAAGCCCACAATAAGCATATGTTCAGCCAACCAACCTTCGTTGCGTGCTTGAAAGCTAGCAATGCGCAGCGCGTGGCATTTTTTTCCGAGTAGGGCATTACCGCCGTAACCGCTACCAAAACTTTCGATAGCGAGTTCTTCGGGGAAGTGCATGATAAAGCGGCGGTTAGGATCCAGTTCCCCTGTGGAGTGTAGGCCTTTAACAAAGCTACCTTCGCGCGCAATACGCTCGAGCGCACGGCGCCCCATCCGTGTCATCAGGGCCATGTTGATGACAACATAAGCGCTATCGGTAATTTCGATACCGCAACGTGAATACGGTGAGTCGATCGGACCCATACAGTAAGGCACCACATATAGGGTGCGACCTTTCATGCACCCTTTAAACAACTCGCGCATCTTGGCGTGTGCTTCAGCAGGAGCCATCCAATGATTGTTAGGGCCAGCGTCTTCCCGCTCGGTAGTGCACACAAAGGTCAGGTGCTCAACACGGGCCACATCTGAAGGATGGGAGCGTGCTAAGAAGCAATTAGGGAAATGCTCGGGATTCAGCGCCTGCAGCTCGCCTTCAGTTTGCAGTTGGGTCATCAGGCCGCGGTACTCAGCATCTGAACCATCGCACCAGTGGATCTGATCAGAGTCAGTGAGTTCGCGAATGGAGTGGACCCATTCGGCAACATTTTTAGACAGATCAGCCAAAGGTAAAAGTGGTTTTGAGGCGATGGGCATTATTTTTCCTTCTGAGGAGTTCTGGGCAGTTGGCCTGTAATTATAACTGCTGGGGGCCTATTTCGTCCGCGAGCTGGGGCAGCCAATTGTGTAGAAAATCGTATTTTTTTATACAAATGAGCGCTCGACACACGCTCTATAGCGCGTTAGCGTGCCGCCCGCTTATGCAAGATATTCATGAAATTCTTGGCTCCGATGGGCCTCTCGCACGCCATTTAGAGGGCTTTACGCCTCGGCGTGCGCAGTTGCGCATGGCCGAAGCGGTGGCTTCGGCGCTCGCGCGCCGTGAGCACCTCGTGGTCGAAGCCGGTACGGGCACAGGCAAAACCTTCGCATATCTAGTGCCTGCGCTTTTAGGTGGGCAGCGTGTACTCATTTCAACCGGCACGCGTACTTTGCAAGATCAGTTGTTTACTAAAGACGTGCCTTTGGTGGCGAGCGCGCTTGGGGCGCCGGCAAAAATTGCATTGCTGAAAGGTAGATCAAATTATTTGTGTATATATCGCCTGAAAAGCCAAGTCGCACAGGGGGTGCTAGCAGGCATACCGTTGCGTGATCCAATGCTCGCGCGCATTCAGGCGTGGTCGAACACGACCTCACAAGGTGACCTGTCAGAAATTGCCGGCTTGACCGATGCGCACTCCGTATGGCCATTGGTAACCTCTACTCGTGATAATTGTTTGGGTCAGCGCTGTAGTGATTACGCGCAATGTCATGTGGTGGCCGCTCGGCGAGAGGCGCAAGAGGCTGATATTGTAATTGTTAATCACCATTTGTTATTAGCTGATCTCGCACTCAAAGAAGACGGCTTTGGCGATTTACTCGGCAGCGCTGATGCCATCATTTTAGATGAAGCGCATCAATTGCCCGATCTTGCCACGCAGTTCTTTGGTGTGCAGGCTAGCAGTCGGCAAGTAGAGCACGTGTTAACAGATGGCCGTGCCGTGTTGCTGCGCGCTGGCGGCTCTTTGGCGGAAATAGGGGCCGCAACACGAGAGGTTGAGGTAGCTCTAGGAGCCGTGCTGGCCTCTTTGCCGCGCGCTGCCGCGCGCCTTCGCTGGGAAGAGTGCACGACAGATCTAGAATCTTTGGTGTTGGCTGTGGTGGCTGCGCTGCGTATTTTTACGACAGCGTTAGAGCGCGCCTCGCGCGAACCGGCTGTGGAGCTGGCGGCTAAACGTGCCACGGATCTGGCGCATGCTCTGGAGCGCATTGCCTTGTGTGGTGATGATTTAGGTGCTCGTACCATGGAGGCTAATGGACACTCTTTTATCTTGGGCTTGCTACCTTTTGATATTGCTGCTCGCTTTGATGGCTTACTGCGTGCGCGCCCGGCAGCCTGGATTTTTACTTCAGCCACCTTGTCGATTGGGGAGGACTTTGCACACTTTGTTACGCGCTTAGGGTTACACAGCGCCACCCAGTTACACATCCCGAGTCCTTTTGATTTTGAGAATCAGGCGCTGCTGTATTTGCCAAAAAAAATGCCTGACCCGACCGAACCTGGTTATATCGAAGCGTTGATCGAGACGGCTCTGCCACTGCTTGATGCTTCCGCAGGCGGTGCATTTTTGCTCTTTACGAGTCATCGTGCTTTAGCACAGGCGGCCACCTTGTTGCGTGCCCACTGGGATGGCGCGATTGAATTACGTCTTTTAGTACAAGGAGAGAGTCCGCGAGAGCAGCTGCTGCGTGAGTTTCGTGAGCATGGCAATGCAGTGCTCTTGGGTACCGCAAGCTTTTGGGAAGGAGTTGATGTGAAAGGTGCTGCGCTACGCTTGGTGATTATTGAGAAACTACCTTTTGCCTCTCCAGAGGATCCTTTAGTCAAAGCGCGCATCGATTTTTTACGTCGACGCGGCGAGAATCCATTCCGTGACTACCAGTTACCCGAGGCCGTCTTGGCCCTAAAACAAGGGGTCGGGCGTTTGATCCGTAGTGAGGAAGATCGTGGCATGATCGTAATCTTTGACCCGCGTTTGATGAGTAAAGGTTATGGGCGCATGTTTCGTGCCAGCCTGCCACCCATGCCGATTACTCAAGAGCCTGCTGAGGCTTTGCGATTTTTGAAAAAATTAGAGCGTACTTAACTTGCAATATTTTAATTTATTGGCGATAGAGACCTCTACCGAAGCGTGCTCTGTCGCTTTAAGTGTGCAAGGCGTGCATTACTTGCGTTGGCAAGAAGCCCCGCGGGGCCATGCAGAATTAGTGCTGCCAATGGTTGATGCGGTGCTGCAAGAAGCGCATACCGCACTCAAAGACTTAGATGCCATTATTTTAGATCGAGGCCCCGGTAGTTTCACGGGCGTGCGTTTAGCAGCCAGTGTAGTGCAGGGGTTGGCCTTTGGCGCACAAAAACCAGTCGTGCTCGTGTCCTGTTTACAAGCCGTCGCACTTCAAGCATTGCAGCAATATCCCACCGCCACACATGTGCTGGTATGCAATGATGCGCGTATGCAAGAGGTCTATACCTGCGCTTATGCACGTGCGAATGTGGTGGGCAATAATGCTATGCTTGCGCCGGTTGCTTTAATGCTTGAGCAGGTTTGCTCTCCTGAATCGGTCTGTTTGCCGGCGCTCCAGAGCAGCTCTGCAGTGCCTGTGTGGGTTGGTGCTGGCCGTGGTTTCTCTGCTTATGCGGCGGGGCTTGCCCCCATAAGAGAATCTTTGGTTGAGGTTTTTGGACAAATACTGCCTTCGGCAACCGAGGTTTTAATTTTGGGTGAGTGGCAAGTACGCGCAGGTGTTCGACTCCCCGCCCATGCAGCGCAACCAATTTACGTGCGCAACAATGTTGCCAAGCCTTCTATTATTAAATCTGTTAAAACGTAAATGTCATCAGTTTGCAATAAATGCCCTGTGTAATATGAGTGTTACAAGGAAGCTCCTCATGTCAAGCAAGCGCATACTCATCATCGAAGATGAAAAACCGATCCGAGAGATGATCGCCTTTGGCTTGCGCCGCGCGGGTTTCGAAGTCGCTGAGGCGCAAGATTGCCGCGCTGGGCGTACCTTGCTGGTTGATAAAAGACCGGATCTCATTTTAGTTGATTGGATGCTGCCCGATATGAGTGGGTTAGAGTTCACTCGGCAGTTAAAACGCGATACCAGCACGCGTGAGTTGCCTATCATCTTGCTCACCGCGCGGGCTGAAGAGACTGATAAGGTCGCTGGATTAGAAGGCGGCGCAGATGACTATGTCACCAAGCCCTTCTCCCCGCGTGAGTTGGTTGCAAGGATCAACGCAGTGTTGCGACGTGCAACCACTGATGTGGCGGGGGAGGTATTGGAGTTTGATGGCCTGCATTTGGATCAAGCGGGCCACCGCGTCGTAGCGGGTGATCGTGCCGTGATCTTAGGGCCCACCGAATACCGCATGCTCGAGTTTTTTATGACCCATCCTGAGCGTGTCTATTCCCGTGAGCAGTTACTCGATCGAGTTTGGGGTGGCAATGTCTATGTTGAAGAACGTACGATTGATGTTCATATTCGCCGCCTGCGTAAAGCGCTAGAGGAATTCGGTTACGATCGCTTTGTCCAAACCGTTCGCGGGGCGGGTTACAGGTTCTCAACCCGCGCGGAGTAGCGGCACTGAATAATTTAGCTGGCTGGAGTTTCGTTATTACCCGTTTGCTGCTGACTGCAGCGGCAGGTGTGCTCTTGGGACTTTTTTTAGATCAGATTTATGTGGGTTTGATTTTGGTGGTGGCTTTGACTTTGGGCATTCAATTGCGCCAACTTTGGCTGCTCGATGACTGGCTACGCCACCGAAATTTTCGAACTCAACCCGAGAGCGACGGATTGTGGGGCGATATCATTTCTTTGGTTTCGAATTTGCACCGGCGCAAGCAGTTTCACAAAAAACGCATTTTAAATTTATTTCGTGAGTTGCGGCGCTCGACTGCCTCCATGCCCGATGGCGTGGTGGCTATCAACGCCGCGCACGAGATTGTTTGGTTTAATCGTAAAGCCGGTGAGTTATTAGGCCTGCGGCGCAAAACTGATTTTGGTATTCGGATTGCAGGGTTGCTGCGTTCGCCAAAATTTTCGCGTTATCTCGAGAAAGCAGATTTCAATATGGGTGTTCTGGTGCACCCGCATCCTGGTGAGTCAATCTGCCTTGAGTTTCAAGGTGTGCCCTACGGTGAGGGTCAGGTATTTTTACTGGTCCGTAATGTGACACGCCAAAATCAGTTAGAAGTTATGCGCAAAGATTTCATTGCCAACGCTTCACATGAGTTACGTTCGCCATTGACGGTCATCGCTGGGTACTTAGAAGTCTTATCTACGGATCCAGCGCTCGTTGAGCAATTACGCGAACCTGTGCTTGAGATGCGACGCCAGTCAGAGCGTATGACCACCATACTATCTGATCTATTAGAGCTCTCGCGACTCGAAGCGACCGATGAACAGGTGGTCGGTTCGGCCATTGATATGCCTGCCTTGTTTGGAGCGCTGCGCAAAGATGTGGCGGCACGTAAGTTAGCATCGCCTGAGATTTTGCTGCAAATCGAAACTGCAGATGACTTGTTGGGTGATCTTGGTTTAGTACACTCGGCAATTTTGAACTTACTAGATAATGCTCTGAAATATGCGCCAGATTCGACAGAGATCACCCTGCGTTGGTCGGCTGATTTGACCGGAGGACATTGTGCAGTCATTGATACGGGTCCAGGTATTGCCAGTGAGCATCTGCCACGCCTCACGGAGCGTTTCTACCGCGTGGATCCAAGCCGTGCTCGTGCTACTGGGGGCTCTGGTTTGGGGCTAGCCATTGTGCGCCATGTCATGCAGCGCCATGGTGGGGAGCTTAAAATTCATAGTCTCCAAGGGCAGGGTAGTTCATTTACGTGCCATTTCCCCCCTCAACGCTTGATTCATCATACCGTCGCAAATATTAGCGACACTCGTTATTCTTCGATCACTCAGGCCTGAGCGCCTTTTAGGAACACCAGTATGGAAACCGCAGATCTCTCTCAACATATTTCGCGACGCTTTAATGAGGATTTAGAGCGGGTTAGAACTCAGATGCTCGAGATGGGTGGTTTTGTCGAGCAACAGCTTGCACGCGCCATTCTCGCCTTGGTGGAGGGCGATAGCCTAATGGGAGAGCAGGTGGCCCGCGATGACTTGAAGGTCAATACAATGGAATTGTCACTCGATGAAGAGTGCTCTCGAATTTTAGCTACTCGCGCTCCAGCTGCTGGGGATTTGCGTTTAATTGTTGCCATCATCAAGGGCATTACGGATTTAGAACGTATGGGAGATGAGTGCGAAAAGATTGGCTATCTTGCTGCACGATTAGCTACGCAAGAGCGCCCAGCAGATAAATATCGTGAAGTAAAGCATCTCGGCCGCATTGTGCAAGAAATGGTACGTGATTCTCTGGATGCTTTTGCGCGTATGGATCCGGAAGCGGCGTTGCGTGTGGCTCGGCGTGACAGCTTAGTCGATGAAGAGTATGAAGCCATACAGCGCCAGTCCATCACTTTCATGATGGAAGACCCTCGTCAAATTCGACGTGCGCTTGATGTAATGTGGGCTGTACGCGCATTAGAGCGCATCGGGGACCATGCGAAAAACATCTGTGAATATGTGGTGTACATGGTGCATGGCAAAGATATCCGTCATGTGAGTCTCGATGAGGCTGAGATTAGTTTGGGTAAGTCAGGCGCCGCTTAGTGATCGAGTACAGCTCACAAAAAAGACAATTTGTGAATGCCTGTGGTGCTTTAATTTGCTCGTTACTTTTGGCTTATGCTTTGTATGCCGAATATGTGCTGGGTTTTGAGCCGTGCCCACTTTGTATTTTTGAGCGTATTGGGGTGTTATTTTTAGGATTTATATTCTTACTTGCTGCGCTGCACAATCCTCGTTCATTTTTCGTGAATCGTCTCTACGCGGTTCTGATCGCCCTTGTTGCAGCATTCCCGATCTATGTGGCAGGGCGTCACGTTTATATTCAGAGTTTGCCCCCGGGTACTGTGCCCTCTTGCGGGGCTTCGCTTGATTACATGTTAAATGTATTTCCCGTGCTCACAGTACTTAAAAAAGTACTCACGGGTGCAGGTGAGTGCGCAAGGATTGATTGGGCTTTTCTAGGTTTGGCGATGCCCGCTTGGGTTCTAATTTCAGTACTCTCCTTGGCGGCTTTGGGGATTTGGATAAACACCAGGCGTGTCTCAATAATTTAATATTAAGATCATGTCATTGTCATAGGCGGTGAGCATAATTTTCTTTCATGATCTCACCCGCATCCTCGCACATGAAAGTGCGCAGTGTTTTCATCTCCGACGTCCACCTTGGGACACGGGGCTGCAACTCATCGGCATTGCTTGAATTCTTGCGTGAGGTTCAGACCGATCATTTGTATTTGGTCGGTGACATTATTGACTTGTGGAGCCTGCGCAAAACTTTCTATTGGCCACAAGAACACAATAATGTGCTGCGTACTATTCTTGGTAAGGCGAAGTATGGCACCCGCGTGATTTTTGTGCCCGGTAACCACGATGAGGATTTTCGTGAGTTTGTGGGCACTAGTTTTGGGAATCTTGAGATTTTACGCGACTGTATTCACCTCACGGCACTGGGGCAGCGGCTGTTGGTGTTGCATGGGGATGAGTTTGATAGCATCGTAAAATTTCATCCATGGCTTACAGCTTTTGGTTCGCGCGCTTATGATTCTTCAATTGAGATCAATCGACATTTCAACCGCATACGTCAATTTTTTGTTATCCTTATTGGTCTGTCGCTAGTTATCTGAAAGATAAGGTCAAAAATGCAGTTAAATATATTTCAAGTTTCGAGCACGCTGTGGCGCATGAGGCGCGGCGTCGTAACGTCGATGGTGCAGTCTGCGGTCATATTCATCGCGCTGAGATCACGTATATTAATGGTGCAGTGTATTGCAATGATGGTGATTGGGTTGAGAGCTGTTCGGCATTGGTTGAAGATCGCAATGGTCGGCTGGCCATCTGGAAGTGGAATGAAATGCGTGACGGTATGCGTCCTGTCTTGGGCGGGACTCGCCCTGACAGCTCCCCCGCCCTCGGAGCGAACTTCGGCTAGCGCAGAGGCTGTGATTACCTCGCCCGTAGCGCGCGGACAAAAAATAAATATTGAATTCTATGATTGTGGTAACAAGCTGGTAGGTATTTGGCGCAGCATGGATCGCAGTGAGGGGCGATCTCTGAGCGCTCGTGAAGATCTCGAACTTACAGAGACGGGCTGGTCGCGTTATCGGCTTACGCGGGCCAATGTTGACCAAGATTTCTTAGTTATAAGACGATTGACCACGGTGGATATCGAATCGCGCAGTCAGAAAGGAGTCAAGCATTCTTCACTCAAAGTGCCGGTCGGAGTTTTGGTGGGGTCCCAGCTAGCGCTTTATCTTGAGCAGCATTTATCGCACCTTAAGTTAGGGCGAGTACTGGAGTTCAATTATCTCGTCCCTGATAGAGAGATGGTGGTTGCCTTTCGTGCTAAATTTTCTGGCTGGGGTGCCGAGGGGCGTGCGAATGTACATATGTATGCCGCGTCAATATTGTTGAGGCCCTTTGTACCTAATACTGATCTGGTATTTGATGCCCAGGGTCGATTCATCGCAATGAATGGCCGGCTGTTGAACCAAGCGGGCAGTTCTCGGAAACCAGAGCTGCTCGATGGATCGCTTAAAATTGTGCAACGTGGGCTGCCTGTACATTTACTGACATTAAATTGTAATAAGGCAGGTGTAAATTATTGAGTAATGCGAATTTTGATGCTCTCTGATGTGTTTTCCCTCGGGTCAATGGAGTGTCGACTTCGATTGAAACATATCGAGCAGATTTACAAGCACTCGGTCATGAGTGCGTTTTAGTCGCTCCAAAATATCCCCCGCTGCAGTTCGATCATCTTCGACGCACAGAGTCGCTGGATACCATTCGTATTCAAGCTTGGCAGGTTCCCTTCGATCCAGAAGATCGTCTACTGAAATGGAGATCTTTGATGGCTTGGGCTAATACTCTTAGGCCTACAGATGTGGATGTCGTGCACATCCAAACTCCTTTCACTGCGCATTACGCAGGCGTTCGCATTGCGCGTCGTTTAGGGGTCCCGGTCGTTGCCACTTACCATACTTATTTTGAGAACTACCTGCACCACTATGTGCCTGCTTTACCGATAAGTTGGGCGCGTTTTGTGGCGCGTCGTTTTACCCTCTCGCAGTGCCATCAGGAGCAGGCGGTAGTTTCACCCTCCATACAGATGGCCGAGGCGCTGCGTGCGTATGGGGTGCGCACACCAATCGAAGTATTACCAACAGGGTTACCGCCCAGCTTTTTTGTACCCGGTAATGGGGCGCGTTTTCGTGCAGCGAAAGGCATCACACCGCAGCGCCCCGTGGCCTTGTTTGTCGGTCGTGTGGCGCATGAAAAGAATATCGATTTCTTAGTTAAAATGTTGGTTGAGCTCAAAGCGCGTATTCCGGATATCTTGCTTGTGATCGCTGGTGAAGGACCTGCTGAGGCACATATTCGTGCCCTCGTGAGTACACTGAATCTCCAGGGTAATGTTTTATTTGTAGGTTACATGAAGCGTAACTCTGAACTCTTAGACTGTTATCGAGCCGCCGATGTTTTCGTGTTTGCCTCGCGCACTGAGACACAAGGTCTCGTCTTGCTTGAAGCTCTCGCTCAGGGAACACCGGTGATTTCTACGGCCGTCATGGGTACCGCTGCGGTATTGGCAGGAGTTAAAGGTGCGGTGGTGGTGCCAGAGGAAGTCATCTTTTTTGCGGAGGCTGTCGCGAGCTTGCTACGCGATTCAGAGCGGCGTTTGGATCTTGCGAGTTTTGCCCTTGAAGATGCGGCCCGTTGGTCCTCTCGTAATTTTGCAGAGCGTTTAGTACGTTTATATGAAAGTCTAGTTGAGGCTGATATTGCACCTGTTGAGGCATTTAAGGCGTGAGCGTAAGCGCTTTAATTCTACGCTTGGATCAAGCAGAGCGCCGAGTTTGCTTATTTGCTAACGCGATATCCCGGCGCGCAGTGTGCAGGGGGCTCTTTCAGAAAGTGAGCCGTTTAGGGGATGGTATTTTTTGGTATAGCTTGATCGCTAGTATGCCCTTGATCTTAGGGGAAGCGGGCTGGATGGTAGGCGCATGTATGGTGATAGCGGGCACCTGCGGTTTGATTATCTACAAAGTAATTAAAAGAACTCTGGTACGCGAGCGGCCCTTTATTGGTTTAATTGGTATTGAGTGTGCGATGCCGCCCTTGGATCGTTATAGCTTACCCTCGGGGCATACGCTTCATGCAGTACTCTTGAGTACTATCGCAATAAACTATGCGCCTGTTTTGGCATTTTTACTTGTACCTTTTACGTTGATGGTTGCAGTATCCCGGGTAGTTTTAGGTTTGCATTACCCGACCGATGTCATCGCTGGTGCTGTCCTTGGGGCTGCTATTGCTCAGGTTTTTATTTAAATTTTAATAAATTTAAACGAGTATTTTTTTAAGCAAGCCTAAATATAGCCGATGTAATAACTCGATCTCCTCGACCCGCACGCCTTCATTCACTTTATGAATCGTGGCATTCGTGACCCCCAACTCAACTACTTGTGCGCCCATCGGGGCAATGAAGCGCCCGTCTGAGGTGCCTCCGCTTGTGGAGAGTTTCGGTTCACAGCCCGTGACTTCAAAGATAGCCGCTACCGCTGCTGCAGAAAGTGTTCCAGGTGCGGTATAAAATGGTTCCCCTGAGACATACCACTCGAGTGTATAACGTACGGCATGCTTATTTAATATGCCCTCAACGGTCTGCTTGAGCGAGTCTAAGTTTTGTACGGGTGAATAGCGCAAATTAAATCGCGCTTTGAGCTCGCCAGGAATTACATTTGGCGCGCCAGTGCCGGCATTTAAATTTGAGATTTGAAAGCTTGTGGGTTGGAAGAACTCGTTGCCTTGATCCCACTGGCGGGCTGTGAGTTCAGCGAGCGCGGGTGCTAAAACATGCACCGGATTTTCTGCTGATTGTGGGTAGGCCACATGGCCTTGAACGCCGTGAACCGTTAATCGCCCAGAAATTGAACCGCGTCTCCCAATTTTAATGGTGTCCCCGACGGTATATTCGCTCGAGGGTTCGCCCACCACGCAATAGTCGATAGGCTCATTGCGCGCGTTCAAGGTTTCAACGACACGTTTGGTACCGTCGATTGAAGGCCCTTCTTCATCGCTGGTGATCAGAAAGGCAAGGCTGCCTAAGTGCCGAGGATGTTCACGCACAAATGCTTCAGTGGCCGTGATCATGGCAGCGAGCCCACTTTTCATATCAGCTGCGCCGCGGCCATACAGGACACCATCACGAAATGTAGGGACGAAGGGGTTGCTGCGCCATTCTTCTAAAGGCCCGGTGGGTACCACATCGGTATGTCCTGCAAAACATAGAACAGGCCCTGCTGTGCCACGTTTAGCCCAAAAATTATCTACATTGCCGTAGCGCAGTCGTTCGATATGAAATCCTGCGGCGGCTAAACGCGCGCACATGATCTCTTGGCATCCGGCATCGACGGGTGTAACTGAATTGCGTCCGATGAGATCCATGGTCAGTTTGAGGGTATCGGACATTTCTATGGGGTGCCTGCCTGTCGGATTGGGTTGAGATTAATTGAGGGTAGAAAGAGACAGGGCGTTTTATAGGGCAGAGGGACGCACGGCGCAAGGTTTTTTTATTCTGCGAACCGATTGCAATATTGTTGAAACATTTGCGCCCTAAGCTTCGCGCTTCACTAACCGGAGGTTATTAGCTGTGATTAAACAAAGTCTTTCTCGCTGTCTACTGCTGAGCGTTGTTACAGGCGCCGCCATGTTAGTGGTCTCTAGCACTGCTACAGCACAATCAGCACGTGATTACATCAGCATTGTGGGCTCCTCAACGGTCTATCCCTTCACCGCGATGGTGGCTGAGCAGTTTGGTCGTCGGGGCAGTTTTAAAACGCCTAAAGTTGAGAGCACCGGCACGGGCGGTGGCATCAAGCTCTTTTGTAATGGTGTAGGTGTGCAGCATCCGGATATGGCCAATGCCTCACGCCGTATGAATGCTGGTGAGTTCGACACCTGTAAGCGAAATGGGGTGACTGATGTCGTTGAAATGAAAGTTGGCTACGATGGTATCGTTCTGGCAATTAGCAAGAGTGCGAAACCAATCAAGCTTACGCGAAAGCAAGTCTACTTTGCGCTCGCCAAGCAGATTCCAGACCCTTCAAATACCTCCATAATGATGCCCAACCCCTACACTAAGTGGAGCGATATTGATAAATCCTTGCCTGCCGTGAAGATTGAGGTGCTCGGTCCTCCGCCGACCTCTGGTACGCGTGATTCTTTTGCTGAGCTATATATGGAAGCCGGCTGCCGCACTTTCCCTTGGTTAAATACGCTGCGTGGATTAGATGAAAAGCGCTTCAAGCGCATCTGTCACACCATGCGTGAAGATGGTGGCTACGTTGAAGCAGGCGAGAACGATAATCTCATCGTTCAAAAAATTAATGCCAATCCGGGTGCTTTAGGAATCTTTGGCTTTAGCTATCTAGATGAAAATTCCGCCACGCTACGCGGTGTCGAGGTTGACGGTGTGATGCCCACATTTGAGACAATTGCTGCGACTCAATACCCCGCTTCCCGGCCCCTGTTCGTGTATATCAAAAAAGCCCATATCGGTGTCATTCCAGGGATCAAAGAATATACTGCTGAGTATTTAAGCGAAAAGTCTTTAGGTGCAGAGGGTTATCTTTCGGCGCGTGGTTTAATTCCTCCTACTAAGGGTGAGTTGACTGGTCTTCGTGCCGGCGTGGCTGCGCTGAAAACCTTTACCCCGTAATAAATATTTTGCACTAGGAAAAAATTAAATGAAAACTCGTATTGTATGTCTTGCGGCTTCGGTCGCGATTGCCCTAGGAGGTACCATATCGGCAGAGGCAGCTGTTAAAACATTGGTGGCAGCACCCGCTCAGGTGGTGAGTCTTGCTGATGTTCAAGCCCTACAGGCACAGTTGCAGGTTTTGCAAGATCGTTTAACACAAATGGAGCAAGCACAGCTTGTGCAAGCCGCTAAGGTTGCTGAAGCTGCGAAAGTTGTCAAAGATCAGGTGCTGGTGAATAATGATCAGCAGGCCGCACTTGATAACGTTGCCGATAACCTCGCGCGAACGGTGGGTGAAGGCGCAAGCTCGGGTTGGATGGGTCGTTGGGTGTGGAAAGGTGACTTCCGCTATCGCAATGAAAATATCGACCAAGAATACACCGAGCGTGATCGGAACCGTGACCGCATGCGTCTGCGTTTAGGCGCAACCGCTCGTGTTAACGATACGGTTAAAGTGGTGGCGCAATTTACCACCGGAGAAGGTGGGGATGCTCGCGCGCCCAACCAGACCCTCACCGATGCTAATTCGCGTAAAGCAATCTATGTGGATACCGCTTATGGCGAATGGGCCCCAACCCCGCAATTTAAAGCCACCATAGGCAAACAACCTTCTCCTTGGGTTCGTACCTCAAGCTACTTCTATGATGGCGATGTCAATCCAGAAGGCATTGCAGCCAGCTGGCAGCAAGCAGCGACCGGTTTTTTTGGCAGTGCCTGGTTGACTCGTTTAGCTGAGCGCAGCGCCAAAGCCGACTCTGATCTCTTAGGCTTGCAGGTTGGTTACCGTAATAACTTTGGTGATGGTGGTCGCTACCTCCTCGCTGCTGGATATTTTGATTACAGTGCAGTGCAGGGTTATAACGTGATTCAAAGTGGCATTAGTAGCTACTATGGTAACTCGACACAAACCACTGCATTGACAACAGTGAATCCGATTTGCCGCAGTTCCTTGGGCGTAGCCCCTCAGACTTGCTTAGCTAACGATTTCGATATCATCGACTTGGTCGGCGAATTGCAAATCAAGGTGGCGGGTCAGCCTTTGTTGATCTATGGTAACTACGCCCAGAACAACAAAGCGAAATTTGCGTTCGTGTCTAATGATTTAACCAAAAATATTAAGGCTGGTTTAGATACGGCCCACGCTCTAGGCTTCACGTTTGGGAAGGTAGCATTGCCTGGCTCATGGGAAGTTGGGTATGTTTACCAGCGTATCGAGAAAGATTCGTTGTATGGTCAGCTGCTTGACTCCGACTATGGTGCCGGTAACACCGATGCTAAGGGCGGGGCCTTGCGTTTTGGGTATCAGTTCGATAGGAACTTCAGATTTAATACGACGTATTTCATGAATCAGACCAATATTGATCTGGCGACAGGGGTTTCTGCTCCTTTCTCCGGAGCAGTTGGTGCGACTTCTAAAACGATTTTTGATCGTGATTACAATCGATTGCAACTTGATTTGAACTATTTGTTCTAATGATCTTATGATCAGAGCAGGCGGTACTATAATTATCTGTAGTACCGCCCGCGTTTTTTTGTTCTAACTCGCAAGGCCTTCGATGACCCCAGCTGTTTTGTTCGCCGCCATTATCGCTCTTGTGTTGGTTGCCTTTCAGGTGGGCAAGGCGCGTTCTTTAACAGTGGCCGGAGGTCCGCGTGGTATTCGCACGCTACATTCCTTACCTGGCCACTATGGGTTGCTCACTGCCATGTGGTGCGCCATACCCTCCCTGTTAGTTTTTGGTATTTGGTTGGCTTTCCAAGATGCGATCCTAATTCGTATGGTGTTAGTGCATCTGCCTGCTGAGGTGCAGCATTTGCCCAAGGCACAACTGGGTTTGATGATTAATGATTTACGCAACCTTGTGGCTGGGAATATTGCGCCAGAGTCTGTTGCAGTTTCTACCCGCCTTGCAGCTGTTGAATATTTGCATTTGCAATCTATTGCACGTTTAGCACTGAGTGCTTTAGCTATGGTGGCTGGAATTATTGGTTTATTGGTGGTACGTGCACGCATTCGCCCGGATCTGCGGGCGCGTAATGCTTTTGAATCTTTGATCGAATGGGTATTATTTGGCTGCTCGGGTATTGCGGTGCTGACTACCTTGGGAATCGTGCTCTCCATTGTTTTTGAAGCTGTGCGATTTTTTACTTTTGTGCCTCTCACCGATTTTCTCTTCGGCTTGAACTGGAGCCCGCAGATGGCGATCCGGGCTGATCAAGTAGGCTCCTCAGGGTCCTTTGGTGCGGTGCCTTTATTTACTGGCACGCTGCTGATTTCAGCGATTGCGATGCTGGTAGCGGCGCCCATTGGTTTGTTCTCTGCTATTTTCATTGCTGAGTATGCCAACCGTCGAGTGCGTTCAGTTGTGAAGCCTTTGCTCGAAGTGCTTGCGGGCGTGCCGACGGTGGTCTACGGTTTTTTTGCCGCTTTAACTATTGGCCCTTTGTTGCGTGTCTGGGGCGAAGCTTTTGGTTTTAATGTGTCCGGAGAAAGCGCTCTATCGGCAGGGCTTGTGATGGGCGTGATGATTATTCCATTTGTATCCTCTCTTGCGGATGACATGATTACTGCGGTGCCGCAGAGCCTGCGCGATGGTGCCTATGCCTTAGGGGCCACACGTTCCGAGACAATTAAGCAAGTTGTTTTGCGCGCAGCGTTACCTGGAATCGTTGGCGGTTTGTTATTGGCGACCTCTCGTGCGATTGGCGAGACTATGATCGTTGTTATGGCTGCGGGACTTGCTTCTAATCTAACCGCCAACCCTTTTGAAGCAGTCACTACTGTCACCGTACAGATTGTAACTTTGTTGGTGGGCGATCAAGAATTTGACAGCCCCAAGACTTTAGCAGCCTTTGCTTTAGGGCTAGTGCTGTTTGTCATTACTTTAGTACTTAATGTGATCGCACTCTATGTCGTTAGGAAGTACCGAGAACAGTATGAGTGATCTTGAGCTCACGACAGGTCCTACGACAGCACAAACGCGCGCTAAAGTGCAGGCCAGTATTAAACGCCGTTACCGTGCTGAGATGCGTTTTCGTGCGTATGGTTTATTCGCCACGATGCTTGGCGTCCTGTTCGTATTTTTATTATTCTTTTCCGTATTCTCAAAAGGCTGGTCTATCTTTGGCCAACACTATGTCAAGCTAGATGTATTTTATGATGCTGCAGTTTTAGATCCTAGCGGAACACGAAACCCAGATACTTTGCGAAGCGCAGATTATCAAGCGCTTGTGCGTGCCTCGCTGCGGGCAGGATTCCCCACGGTAGAAGGTCGTCGCGAACTACGCGAACTCACGGGGTTAGTCTCGAGCGGCGCATCGATGCAACTGCAGCGTGCGGTAATGCAGAACCCGACTTTAATTGGTACCCGTGACGATCAATGGGTGCTTGCGAGTAGTCAAGTTGATTGGTTGCTTAAAGGACGCACTACGCGTAATGCGTCTGAGGATGAGCGGCGTTTATCTGATGCCCAAGTGACGTGGCTCGATGCGCTACAAGCTGATCAATGTATTGAACGGCGTTTCAATAAACAGTTCTTTACGGCCGGTGACTCACGAGATCCCGAATTAGCTGGTGTTGGCGGCGCGTTAGCCGGTTCACTACTGACTCTTTTGGTTACGCTGCTATTATCTTTCCCCATTGGGGCGGCTGCTGCGATTTACCTAGAAGAATTTGCGCCGCCTGAAACTCGCGTGACAGATCTCATTGAAGTCAATATTAATAATTTAGCTGCGGTACCTTCTATTGTCTTTGGTTTGCTCGGATTATCTATCTTCATTGGTTTCTTTGGTATGCCACGTTCAGCAACTTTAGTGGGTGGTTTAGTACTCACGTTGCTGACTTTGCCTACGATTATTATTGCTTCGCGGGCAGCCATTAAAGCGGTGCCTCCTTCCATTAGAGAGGCTGCCTTGGGTATGGGTGCTTCAAAGATTCAATGCGTGGTTCATCATGTGCTGCCTCTAGCCATGCCGGGCATGCTCACTGGAGCTATCATTGGCATGGCACGTGCTTTGGGCGAAACTGCGCCCTTATTGATGATTGGTATGGTAGCTTTTATTGTCGATGTTCCCCAGGGCATCATGGATCCGGCAACCGTATTGCCGGTACAAGTATTCTTATGGGCTGATAGCCCAGAACGTGGTTTTATTGAGCGCACCTCTGGTGCCATCATCGTGCTACTACTGTTTTTGGTCATCATGAACGCTAGCGCTGTGATTTTACGTAATCGCTTTGAAAAACGTTGGTAAACCGATGAAAGATTTCGCTTACTCATTGCCAGTCCCCAAGGACATTAAAACAATTGGTACGGTGACTGCTCCGGGGGCAATTTTTTCTTGTCGTAATGTGCAGGTTTTTTATGGTGAAAAACAAGCCATTCGCGATGTGAATATCGATATTGCCCCTAAAGAAGTGCTAGCGATGATCGGCCCCTCTGGTTGTGGTAAATCCACTTTCTTACGTTGCTTTAATCGAATGAATGACACTATCGTCGGCGCACGCGTATTGGGGCAAATAGAACTCGAAGGCAAGGACATTCAGGATAAGCATCAAGACGTAGTGCAATTGCGTGCGCGTGTGGGTATGGTCTTTCAGAAACCCAATCCGTTTCCTAAATCTATTTATGAGAATGTCGCCTATGGACCTCGTATTCATGGGCTGGCGGCAGATCGTGGCGAGCTCGATGAAATTGTGAACTCTAGTTTGCGTCGTGCGGGTCTTTGGGATGAGGTGAAGGATCGGTTAAATCAGCCTGGTACGAGTCTCTCAGGGGGGCAACAGCAGCGCCTGTGTATCGCACGCACTATTGCGGTGAACCCTGAGGTTATTTTGATGGATGAGCCATGCTCCGCGCTCGACCCTATCGCCACAGCAAAGATTGAAGATTTGATTGATGAGTTGCGCGAAAGCTATGCAATTTGTATCGTCACACACTCCATGCAGCAGGCTGCACGCGTTTCCCAGCGAACAGCCTACTTTCACTTAGGTGATTTGATAGAAGTGGGAGAGACGACTAAGATTTTTACAAATCCGCGAGCAAAACTCACCGAAGACTACATCACGGGTCGATTCGGTTAAAGGCTCTCTGTGCGTTCATCGGTTGTCCGTAAGAGCTCATTAATTGAAGTTTTAGCACGAGTTTGCGCATCCACTCGTTTAACGATGACTGCGCACGCTAGTGAGTGTGAGCCATCGCGTGAGGGCAGTGAGCCCGGTACGACCACGGCACCGGCAGGAACACGCCCTTGGGTAATCTGACCTGTTTCACGATCAAAAATACGGGTGCTCTGACCGATAAACACGCCCATTGAAATTACTGCGCCCGTTTCAACAACAACTCCTTCGACAATTTCTGAGCGCGCACCAATGAAACAATTATCTTCAATGATGGTTGGTGAGGCTTGCAACGGTTCTAACACTCCGCCAATGCCTACGCCCCCAGAGAGATGCACGTTCTTCCCAATTTGTGCGCAGGAGCCCACAGTCGCCCAGGTATCGATCATGGTGCCACTATCGACAAACGCACCAATATTAACGAATGAGGGCATCAGTACAACATTAGCCCCAATAAAGGCCCCTTTGCGTACCACCGCATCGGGCACTACACGCGTGCCGCTTGCACGAATTTCCAATTCACTACAGTTAGCGTATTTAAGTGGAACCTTATCGAAGAAGCGCGTATAGCCACCATCGATTAATTGGTTGTCATGCGCACGAAAATATAGCAACACAGATTTCTTGAGCCACTCGTTGACACGCCAAATGCCTGCGTATGGTTCGGCTACACGGGCCGCACCAGAATCGAGCAGTTCCAAGCACTCATCGAGGGCGAGGCGAAGTGTTTGCGAAATTGTTTTTGGTGTTATTTCTGCGCGGTGTTCAAACGCAGCCTCTATCATTGTTTTTAATGTGTTGAGCTCTGTCATAAAGTGTGTCCTTGAATGAAGTTAGCCATTCGATGGGCTGCTGCAATGCATTCATCGAGCTCGGCCACTAATGAGATGCGTACTCGCTGTGCCCCAGGGTTAGCATAGTGGGTGTTTTTGTTGGTTTGAGGGGTACGTGCTAAAAAAGAGCCAGGCAAAATTGTAACGTTTTGTGTGGCGAATAATGCACGTGTGAAGGCCGTATCCTCACGGCCAAGATTGGGCCACAAATAAAACCCCCCCTGAGGGATTTGTACCTCTAAGTGCGGACTTAAGATGGGTATTACACGGTTAAATTTCTCACGATAGAGTGCTCGGTTTTGGCGCACATGGGCGTCATCGTTCCATGCTGCAATACTTGCCAGTTGTGTGGGCACAGGCATGGCGCACCCATGGTAGGTGCGATAGAGCAAAAATTTTTTCAATACAGACGCATCGCCGGCTACAAAGCCCGAGCGCAGGCCGGGTAAGCTGGAGCGTTTAGAGAGACTGTGAAACACCACGCAACGCTCAAAATTCTTGCGCCCCGCAGCATATGCGGCTGAAAGTAAAGAAGGCGGAGGTCTTGCTTCATCAAAATAAATTTCTGCATAGCATTCATCTGCAGCAATTAAAAAATCATGGCGATCGGCAAGTTCTAAGGCATGCTGTAAATATGCTTCATCCATAATCGCCCCGGCAGGGTTTCCAGGGCTACACAAATATAATAATTGGCAGCGCTCCCATACTTTTGCGGGTACCGTATCAAGATCTGGCAAGAAAGAATTTGTCACTGGTGTATCAATGCAATAAGGGTCAGCACCTGCGAGCAAGGTGGCACCCTCGTAGATTTGATAAAATGGATTTGGCATAACCACTAATGGTTTTAGTGAAGACTTTTTGTTCTCTAATTGTGTATTAATCACTGCTTGTGCAAAGGAAAATAGAGCCTCGCGTGTCCCATTAACTGGTAGCACCATAGAATCTTGCACTGCTTGTACAGGCAGAATAAATCTGCGCTCTAACCAGCGCGCGCAGGCGCTACGTAATTCAAGGGTTCCTGCGGTCGTAGGATAGTTGCTTAAGCCGGCTAAAGACTCTCGCAGTACCTGAAGCACAAATGAGGGGGGGGCGTGTTTAGGCTCTCCTATCGCCAGTGCAATATGTTTGAGGTTTGCAGGTGGTATAGCCCCTGCCTTTAACGCCGCTAAGCGCTCAAAGGGGTAGTCCTGTAAATTCATTAATAGAGAGTTCATGCGGCTTGGCACGGCTCTAGTACGGCAGTCAAGCGCGTAATTAATCTTTGGGCACTGGCTTCATCCAGAGGACCTTGCGCTAAATTAGAAACAAAGAAAACATCCTCGGCACGCTCCCCGACGGTCATGATTTTTGCAGCAAGTAGATCTACGCGCTCTTCCATCATGACTTTACCTATATCGCAGAGCAGTCCTGGGCGATCGCCTGCTGTAATTTCCAGAACAGAGCGTTGATTACGCTCATCCACAGTAATCTGCATTTGGGTTGGCGTGTGAAACATCCGCACTTGACGGCCCAAACGCCTTGAGACTACTAAGGGGGCTGTATGTGAATTTTGCAAAGCACGACGTAGAGCAGATTCAATTTCCTCGCGGCGCTCGTCATCGCCAACTGGCCCACCATTTTCTTCAAGTACATGATACAGATCAATACTGTTGCCGTCTTGGGTAGGGGTAATTCGAGCATCTACAATATTTAAACCCAGTTGATCAAGCACCATCGTGCTGCGGGCAAAGCTATTCTGACTATGGGGAGCAAAAGTCATAATTGCAGTGGTCCCGCGTTCACTTTCTACTTGTAACGAGACAACTGGCTGATCGAAATCCGTGATACGTTGCGTGAGAACTTGTGTATGCCAAGCAATTTCCTCAGCGGTATGGCGCAAGAAGTAGGTATCAGAGAGTGTAGCCCACAGGGATACGATTCTTTCCTCACGTACTTGCGCTGCTGTGAGCAAGGCACGCGCTTTGGATTGAATTTCCAACTTAAGCTCATCTTGATCCAAGGGGCTCTCGAGGCCACGGCGCAGGGCGCGTTTAACTCGTGTATAGAAGTCATGAAACAATGAGGCTTTCCAGGAGTTCCATAAACGCGGGTTAGTTGCGCGAATATCTGCAGCAGTTAATACGTAGAGGTAGTCCAAGTGTGTTTCATCGCCAACTCGCCGAGCAAAGTCGTTAATCACTTGGGGGTCTGATATATCCTGTTTTTGAGAAGTTAACGACAACTGAAGATGATTGCGTACCAGCCAAGCAACTAAGCGCGCATCGTAGCGCGATAAACCTTGCTCTAAGCAAAAAGACTCCGCATCCACTGCACCAAGATCCGAGTGATCCCCGCCACGGCCTTTGGCAATATCGTGGAATAGTGCTGCGAGATAAGCGATTTCAGGGCGTGGTAGGGATTGCATAATCGGAGAGAGATTCGGTAATTCATGATCAAAGCGCGAAATAGCTAAGCGCCTTAAATTGCTCACTACAAAAAGTGTGTGCGCATCAACCGTATAAGCATGAAAGAGATCGTATTGCATGCGACCGACGATCCGCCCGAAGGAGGGAATATAGCGTCCGAGTACGCCATAAGTATTCATGCGCCGCAATTCATTAGTAACTCCCGCCGTAGCGCGAAGTATTTCTAAAAACAAACGGTGGTTGCGAGGGTTCTGGCGGAACTCTTCGTCGATCAGCCATAGGTGTCGCCCGATGGCTCGAATAGTTCTTGCGCGTATGCCACGGATCTCTGGGTTTTGCTGCAGAAGGGCAAAGACCTCTAGGAGAGCAGAGGGATAGCGAGAAAATAAATCATCGTTGATAGCATCAAGGTAGCCATTGCGTAGTTCAAAGCGTACATTTAAAGGTTGAGATTTAGTGTCCTCGGTCAAGATAGCTTCGCGAAAAAGCTGTAGTAATAATTCATTCAGTAAGCTGACATCCATTACTGTGCGGTAGTAGCGTTGCATTAGCTGTTCTACGGCGAGCGTGAAGGAGGCGTCTTCGTAGCCAAAGGTTTTGGCAAGTTTTTGCTGATGATCAAAAAGCAGTCGATCTTCTCTGCGCGAAGTAGTGGCATGCAGTCCAAAGCGAACTTTCCACAAAAAAGACTGAGCGTTTTTAAGCCGCCGTAGTTCTGCTGGCGTTAAAAATCCTTGGGTGGATAGTTCATCGAGACTTTGTACGCCAAAGTGGCGCTTAGCAACCCATGCGATGGTTTGGATATCACGCAGTCCACCCGGTCCAGTTTTAACATTTGGTTCAAGGTTGTATGCCGTATCATTCTCTTTAAGATGACGGTCGATTTGTTCCTGAACTTTTGCTTGAAAGAAATCTTTAATTGGCCATATATTTTCTGGAGCGAGCACCTCGAGAATGCTAGTAAATAGGCCAGCGTAGCCTGTGATGAGCCGTGCTTCGATAAGCGTGGTCATGACGCCCACATCTTGCTTAGCTTGTTCCCTAGACTCCTCGATAGTTCTGATGCTGTGACCTACTTCAAGGCCGATGTCCCACAAAAACGTAATGAGATTTTCTAGCGCGCCGAGTCCGATAGAATCAAGAGCAGTAGGCACTAAAATTAAAAGGTCCACATCGGATGCGGGGTGTAGCTCGCCCCGCCCGTAGCCCCCGACAGCTATTAGCGCCCAAGTATGAGCGTGTTCAGGTAAACGCTCGCGCCATGATTCTTTGAGGATTGCATCTACTAATCGTGCGCGCGCATGAACTAAAGTTTCAACCGGTTCGTCGGCTATAAAGCGGGCGCGTAAATCTGCTTGTGCTGATTTTAGTGCCGCACTGTAAGCGGCTACTGTACTCCCTGCAGCTGCTAATCTTGTAGGCAACAGATCAAGTGCAGGCCAAGAAAATTGCTGCAGTGTTTCGCGTGGACCTGGAGTGTAATTCTCCTCGTCATTGGCGTTCATTGCGCGGCACCGCTAGCTCCTGCACCTAAAGTCATGATCTCAAAGCTCTCAGCCGTGACTAAAATGGTATGTTCCCACTGTGCGGAGAGGGAGTGATCTTTGGTTACGACGGTCCATCCATCAGGCAGTAATTTTACGTGCCGCTTTCCAGTGTTGATCATGGGCTCAATGGTGAAGGTCATGCCAGCTTGCAACTCGATGCCCCTACCGGCCTCGCCGTAGTGCAGGACTTGTGGGTCTTCATGATAAATGCGACCGATACCGTGGCCACAATATTCTCGCACTACGGAGTAGCCTTGTGCCTCTACAAAACTTTGTATGGCATGTCCCACATCGCCCAAGTGCGCGCCGGGGCGCACCTGACGAATACCTTGCCACATAGCTTCAAAACAGGTGTTGACGACACGTTGGGCTTGTACGTTTGGCTTACCCACAAAATACATGCGGCTGGTGTCGCCGTGAAAACCATCACGAATAACAGTCACGTCAATGTTCACAATATCGCCAGATTTTAGGCGCTTGTTATTGGGTATACCATGGCACACGACATGGTTGACGGAGGTGCAAATGGTCTTAGGGAAGCCGCGATAATTTAGATTTGCTGGGATGGCTTTTTGAACTTGTACAATATGTTCATAGCAGATTCGATCTAATTCCTCAGTCGTAATACCCGGTTGAACATGTTCAGTGATCAAATCAAGTACTGCGGCTGCTAGACGACCCGCCTCACGCATTTTTTGTTGATCTTCTAAGGTCTTGATGGTGATAGGCATGACTTGGACTCGGAGGAGGGCTCAGGGCAGGGGGGGTGAGGGGGTACAAAGCGTTGTTTTTATACAAGGTGCATGGTATAAAGCGCGGCCTTTTTTGGCAATGTAACTCAATCCCACACGCACATCATTGCATCGGTAGCTGGGTGTTCTGGCCTCTCGTTAACACGAGGTTCTAGGATGGCTGCCGAGATGTGCGGAGGCTTAACCCGACAAGGAGTGATCTATGACCAGCGTGTCCATGCGGCAAATGCTGGAAGCGGGCGTTCATTTTGGACACCAAACCCGTTTCTGGAACCCGAAGATGTCCGAATATATTTTCGGCCAACGTAATAAAATTCACATTATCAATCTTGAGAAGACGCAGCCGCTCTATGCGGAAGCTGCTGGCTTCATCAAGCATGTGGTTAGTGATGGTGGCACCGTATTGTTTGTCGGCACTAAGCGCTCTGCGCGCGAAGCAATACAAAAAGAAGCGATGCGATGCGAAATGCCATACGTTAATCAGCGTTGGCTGGGCGGTATGCTTACCAATTTTAAAACTGTGCGCCAGTCAATCAAGCGTATGGCTGAGCTCATCGAGATGAAAGCGAATGGCTCGCTCGATAAACGGGGCAAGAAAGAAGGCACTATGTTGCGGCGCGAGATGGACAAACTTCAGCGCAGCTTGGGCGGCATTAAGGATATGGAAGCTCTGCCTGATGTAATCTTCGTAATTGACGTGGGGCATGAAGAAATATCCATAAAAGAAGCCAATAAACTCGGCATTCCAGTTGTAGCTATTGTTGATACTAACTGCTCACCTGATGGCGTCGATTATTTAGTTCCTGGCAACGACGATGCCATGCGTGCCATCCAGCTATATGCCAGCGGTATTGCTGATGCCGTGCTCGAAGGCCGTAATTCGGCTCCGGCTTTAGGTGTAAACGATGATGAATTTGTCGAGTTAGACGAGCAAGGAAATCCAAAGCCCCGTACAACCCGACCTCGTCCAGCCTTGCGTGTGGCACCCAATCGTTCAGGACGTCGTCGTGCAGCTCCTGTTTCTGTCGTGGTTGCTCCGACGGCGAGTGCAGAAGCGGTCGAATCCGAACTTGATGCCGCTGAAATTTTGGTTGCGGTACCCGGTGGTGATGATGTTACTCCGGCTACTGCTTCGGCTCCGCGACGTCGTCCTAATGCCGCTCCGGGTGGGTCAGGCGCCCCGCGTCGCAGGGGTTAATTAGTGAATATCACAGCTGATGCAGTCAAGCAGCTGCGCGAGCGCACAGGCGCAGGCATGATGGAATGCAAGCGAGCGCTTGTAGAAACTCAGGGCAATCTTGATACCGCTGCTGAACTTATGCGAAAGCAGGGTTTGGCTAAGGCCGATAAAAAAGCTGCGCGTATTGCTGCCGAAGGAGTTATTGCGTTAGCTAAAGCCCCAGACGGACTCTCAGCAGCTATGGCTGAAATAAATTGTGAGACCGATTTTGTCGCTCGCGAAGCAGATTTTCAGGCTTTCGCGAGTGACGTAGCGCGTGTCACTTTAGTCTTCAAGCCAGAAACCGCTACAACCTTAACTGCCCTGAGTCTTGCTGGCAGTGAAACAGTTGATGAGCGCCGACGTACTCTTATTGCAAAGATTGGTGAAAACATTACCGTGCGCCGTCATGCCATATTAGTGTCCAACGGACCTGTTGGCGCCTATTTGCATGGGACGCGGATTGGGGCGTTAGTGGCGCTTGAAGGTGGAGATGCTGCTTTGGCACATGATATTGCCATGCACGTGGCGGCTTTAAATCCGCAGTATTTATCGATTGCCGATTTTCCAGCAGAGATAGTGGCTAAAGAGCGTGAAATCGAAACTTCAAAGGCATTGGCGGAAGGCAAATCAGTTGACATCGTCGCAAAGATGGTCGATGGCCGCTTGCGCAAAATGCTAAATGAGAAGACATTATTAGGCCAGTATTTTGTTAAAGACCCTGATCAAACTATCGAGAAACTACTAAAGAATGCCAAAGCTGAAGTCAAAAGTTTTCAGCGCTTTGAAGTTGGTGCGGGTATCGAAAAGAAGCATGATGATTTTGTTGGCGAGGTGATGGCGCAAGTTAAAGCGAGCAGCGCGCCTGCCAATAGTGGCACCTGAGCAGCGCTAACCGTTAATAGAAACCCCGCTCCAGCGGGGTTTTTTTCAAAGGAGGCGTGAGATGTTAAAAAGTAAACTGCGTTACAAGCGCATTTTAGTGAAGTTGTCTGGCGAAGCTCTTATGGGTAACGCTGACTACGGCATTGATCCTGTGGTGCTGCGTCGTATTGCACTTGAGCTTCAAGAACTATTGGGGCTCGGAGTACAAGTGTCTGTAGTGATTGGTGGTGGAAATATTTTCCGCGGCGCAGGTTTGGCGCGTGCTGGTATGGACCGAGTCACGGGCGATCATATGGGTATGTTGGCTACCGTCATGAACTGTTTGGCGATGCAAGACGCCTTAGAGGCCATAGGCACTTATGCGCGTGTCATGTCTGCTATTCGGATTAATGAGGTCTGTGAAGATTATATTCGGCGTCGCGCTATCAGGCATCTTGAAAAAGGCCGAGTCGTGTTGTTTGCTGCCGGTACGGGCAAACCTTTCTTTACCACGGATACCGCAGCATCTCTGCGTGCCATTGAAGTCGGCGCTGAGTTGTTGATTAAAGCAACCAAAGTAGATGGTATTTACTCTGCTGATCCGATGACTGATCCTTCAGCTGTGCGTTATCCTCGTCTCACATTTGATCGCGTGCTTGATGAACGTTTAAATGTAATGGACGCAACGGCTATCGTGATGTGTCGTGATAATAAGCTTCCCATGCAGGTCTTTAATCTTAATAATGCTGGCGACTTGCTGCGTATCGCGCGTGGTGAGCAAGTTGGCACTTTTGTAACCCATCAATTAAGTGAGGCTTAATTATGCTTGAAGACTTAAAAAAAGATTGCGCTGTGCGCATGGGTAAATGCATTGTACAGTTCCAAGCTGATTTGAAGAAGATGCGGACGGGGCGTGCACATCCAAGCCTTATTGAAAATTTAAAAGTTGATTTTTATGGTGCGGAGTCACCATTGCAGCAGATGGCTAATATTAGCGTTGAAGATGCTCGCACCTTGGTGGTTTCCCCTTGGGACAAATCAACCGTTCAGGCGATTGAAAAAGCGATCTACAAATCTGAATTAGGTCTAACACCTAATACCGCAGGTGCTGTCATTCGTGTGCCCTTGCCAGCTTTGACAGAAGAGCGCCGTCGCGATATTACCAAGGTGGTCCGTGGTGATGCTGAAAGTGCTAAGGTAGCAGTACGTAACGTACGTCGTGACGTGCTGCAAGATGTCAAAGAAATGCTTAAAGAAAAGCTTATTAGCCAAGACGATGAAAAGCGAGTGCAGGATGAGGTGCAAAAGCTGACAGATCGCCATGTTGCTGAGGTTGATCAAACTTTGGCAGCAAAAGAAAAAGAGATTATGCAGGTTTGACGAGCGTAGTGTCGCCGCAGATTGATCTGCCCCAGCACATTGCCGTCGTCATGGACGGTAATGGTCGTTGGGCTAAAGCCCGTGGAAAAGCTCGTTCTTCAGGGCATAAAGCGGGTCTCAAAGCAGTGCGTTTATGTATCCAAGAGTGTGTAAAGCGCAGCGTAGGCGCGCTGACTTTGTTTGCATTTTCGAGCGAGAATTGGCAACGCTCTGAAATTGAAGTTGTTGCTATTATGGGTTTATTTTTCAATTCTCTTGAGAGTGAAATAAAAAAACTTAATACTAATAATGTTCGAATCCGAATCATTGGAAATCGACAGCGTCTTACGCTGAAATTACAGCAAAGAATTGCTCAAGCTGAAGCAAGGACTGCAGAGAATACTGGGCTTAATTTGCAAATAGCAGTGAGTTACGGTGGGCGTTGGGATGTAGTGGAAGCCACACGCGTACTTGCGTCGCGATGTGTAAGTGGTGATTTGCGAGCAGATGATATAGATGAGGTTATTTTTTCCAAAAATTTACAATTAGCTGGGTTAAGTGATCCTGATTTGTTTATTCGTACGGGTGGCGAGAGAAGGATTAGTAATTTTTTATTATGGAATATCGCCTATACAGAGCTACATTTTTCTGATGTCCTCTGGCCTGACTTTGCCATCAGCGATTTTGATTTAGCTATGAATAGTTTCTCTTCAAGGCAACGGCGTTTCGGTTTGGTTAGCCCATGACTTTAATCCCATCCAGTGATACGTGGACTCGTATTTTGACTGCTGCGGTATTGGTCATGGTTCTTCTGTCAGTTGTAATCGCGCTGCCACCAGTTGCGAGTCTGGTGATGATCGTCGCAGTGTTGCTGGCTGGGGCTTGGGAGTGGGCTGCATTTTTACTTCAATCGAATACTCCGCGCTATATTATTTTTTTGCGATCAAGCTATGTTGGTTTTGTAGCGCTTTGTCTGGCTTTGGCAATTCTCTTTTGCAGTTCTTTGCCCCAGTTTGAAATCCTTTTGAGGTTTGCATTAATTTGGTGGTTAGTCGCTTTGGCTTGGATAATTTTTTGGCCAAGCGTGCGGCACCCAATAGGAATAGGACTCGCCGGTATCTTTTCTATGGTGCCGATGGGTGTTGCGCTGATTTATCTGCGGTTTTTGTCAGGGCAGGGAGCTGTAATTTTAGTTTTTGTTTTATTTGTGATTATGGCTGCTGATGTGGGTGGGTACTTCGCTGGCCGCTCTTTTGGCAGACGGCGATTAGCTCCGCAAGTTTCTCCTGGCAAAACTTGGGAAGGTGTCGTTGGTGGCTTGGCGCTATCTACTTTAATATCAATCATAGGCGGCACATGGTTGCAATGGCCGCTTGGCATGCTTTTACCTTTAGTATGGTTGGCAGTTATTTTTTCGATAGTGGGTGATCTTTTTGAAAGTTTGCTTAAGCGTCATTCGGGTTTAAAAGATAGCGGTCATTTATTGCCTGGTCATGGTGGTGTGTTGGATAGGGTTGACAGTCTTTGTGCGGGTGTGCCGTTGTTCGTGTGGCTTCTATTGAAGGTGGGGCTATTGCCATGATTGGCGTGTGTGTTCTGGGCTCCACAGGGACAGTGGGTATGAATACCCTTGATGTGGTGTCACGGCATCCCAAAAAATTCAAAGTGGTTGCGTTAGGCGCCCAGCGCAATAACAAAAAGTTATTGCAGCAATGTTTACAGTTTCACCCTGATTACGCAGCACTCGTTGATTCTGCCGCTGCAACAGAGCTTGAGGTTCAGTTGCGTACCCACGGCTGTGCCACCCGTGTTTTGATTGGGCAAGGGGCCCTTGAGCACATCGCCGCTTTGCCTTCAGCGCCCTATGTCATGGCGGCTATTGCTGGTGCAATTGGTTTAGGGCCCACGCTTGCCGCGGCAAAGGCTGGCAAACGTTTGATGTTAGCCAATAAAGAGTCTTTGGTCATGGCGGGTAATTTGTTGCTCGATCAAGTCCGTGCCTCTGGCGCAACCCTTTTGCCGATCGATAGTGAACACAATGCTATTTTTCAATGCCTGCCGCCCAACACGAGGCCTGGTTGTGTGCCGTTGGGCGTGCGGCGCATTGTGCTCACGGCTTCAGGTGGGCCATTCATTGATTGGTCTGCTGAGCAGCTTTCGAAGGCCACCCCAGATCAGGCTTGCGCGCACCCCAAGTGGATCATGGGGCGAAAGATTTCGGTCGATTCAGCAACCTTAATCAATAAGGGGTTAGAAATCATCGAAGCTCGCATTTTATTTGGTTTGCAGGCCTCTCAAATTGAGGTATTAGTACATCGTCAGAGCCTAGTGCATTCCTTAGTAGAATATCTAGATGGATCCATGCTCGCGCAGTTAGGTTCCCCAGACATGCGCACCCCCATTGCGCACGCACTTGGCTGGCCGGATCGGCTCGACTCCGGTGTACAATCACTGGATCTCGCGAAGGTGGGACTGTTGCAGTTTGAGCTGCCAGATCTGGTGCGTTTTCCATGCTTGGCATTGGCGCAACAGGCCGCTGAAATAGGAGGCTTGGCGCCTGCTGTTTTGAACGCTGCTAATGAGGTTGCAGTAGCTGCTTTTCTCGAGGGACGCCTGAACTTTTGTGGCATTCCGGCAGTCATTGAAGCAGTGATGTCGTCTCAGGTGGTTAGTTCGGCAACGGATCTGGCCAGCGTGCTTGCCGCTGATGGCGCTGCTCGCGAGCAGGCGATCACTGAAGTGAGGCGTCTTAGTTGATATTTTTGACCCATACAGGAGGGGCTGAATGAATCTGTTGTGGCCCATTTTGGGTTTTCTAGTTGCCGTATCTTTACTCGTTACCGTACATGAGTTTGGTCATTATTGGGTTGCCCGTCGGCTTGGTTTTAAAGTATTAAAATTCTCCGTGGGGTTTGGCCCTGCACTTTGGCGCCGTGTGTCTGGCGAAGATCAAACCGAGTATGTCTTAGCAGCACTGCCTTTAGGGGGCTATGTCAAATTACTCGATGAACGTGAAGGCCCCGTTGAGCTCGATCAATTGCACCGTAGTTTCACTCGCAAGCCACCTTGGCAACGCATTTTAGTTTTGCTTGCAGGGCCTTGCTTTAACTTCGGTTTTGCCATTTTACTGCTTTTTGGCAGTTTAATTATGTTTGGATCCCCTGAGCTGCGTCCTGTAGTGGGTAAGTTAGCGCCTCAGTCCATTGCTGCGCGCAGTGGGTTGCAAGAGGGCGATGAAATTTTGCAGCTACAGGGCCACAATGTAGCAGGTCATGGTGATGTGCTTATGGGTTTGATTGATGCCATGAGCAATGATGGTGTTGCACAGATCCAAATTAAGCGAGCGGGTAGCGGTGAGCGAACGTTCGAGTTAAGAGTCGCAGATACCGAACTGCGCCATTCCCTCACCGAGCCGGCAGCTTTATTACCGGGTTTAGGTTTGCGTTTTTGGACGCCGCCGATGCCTGCCACCATAGGTAGTTTAGAAAATAATGGGCCCGCCCAACGTGCGGGTTTACGTGTGGGAGATCAAATCACAGCGGTTGATGGTATTGCGGTAGATGACTTTCCTGCTTTAGTTGACTTAATTTCAGCAAGACCTAGTCGTGTCGTTCGCCTTGATTATCAGCGCGCTGGTGTATCGGCGAGTGTTCAGTTACGTACAACTGAAGATGTCTTTAAGGGCCAAGCCCTTGGACGTATTCGCATTCAAATGCCTCTCTTACCTCCCTGGCCTGCGCAAATGCTCACCCAGCGCCACTACGGAGTAATTGAAGCTTTTGTGGTTTCTAATCAGCGCGCCTGGCAAATGACTTTGCTGCAAGCGCGTATGTTCGCTCGAATGATTGTTGGGCAAGTTTCTCTGAAGAATTTATCCGGACCGTTGTCGATCGCACAGTACGCTGGTGACTCTGCACGAAGCGGTATTAATGATTTCATTAGTTTTCTTGTTGTTATCTCTTTGAGTTTGGGTTTTTTAAATTTACTGCCTATTCCGATGCTTGATGGTGGGCAAATAGTTTATCAACTTGCAGAATGGATTAAAGGTTCACCATTGCCTGAGCGCCTTCAAGCGCTTGGGCAGCAGATCGGTATTGCGCTGCTGCTATTACTGATGAGTGTTGCTATTTTTAATGATGTCGCCCGGCAGTTGGGCTGACTCATCAGAGGTTTTCTCTTGCAACGTCGTATTCAAATATTAATATCAACATTTGTGTTAATTGCAGGAGTTTGTGCACTGCCTAGTGCTCTGGCGCAAACTCTACAGAATGAGTCTGCAAAAGTAGAAGTTTCTCAAACTGACGCTACCTTACTAGAAACATTGGCATTCCGCGTCGATAACATTCGTGTGGAAGGTTTGCAGCGCGTTTCGGAAGGTACGGTCTATAACTATTTGCCTATAAATATAGGTGATTCTTTAACACCTCAGCGTGCACGTGAAGCGATTCGCGCTCTATATGCGACCGGTTTTTTTCGTGATGTGGAAGTGCGTCGTGAACTGGGAACCTTAGTTGTTGCAGTTTTAGAGCGCCCTTCGATTGATAGTTTTGAGCTTAAGGGCAACAAAGACATCAAAACAGAAGATCTCACTAAGAGTTTGCGCAACGTAGGGTTAGCACGGGGTAAGACCTTTGACCGCTCGGTGCTAGAAGATGTGAAGCAGTACCTTACTGACCAGTACTTTAGCCGCGGAAAATATGCTGTACGTATTGATGCAAAGGTCGAAGATTTGCCGGACAACCGAGTTAAAATTAATATTGATATCAAAGAAGGAAAGAGAGCCAAAATTCGTCAAATTAGTTTAGTTGGTGCTAACACATTTAAAGAATTAGATGTGTTATCTGCCTTTGAACTGAAAACTCCAAACTGGCTTTCTTGGTATAAGCAAGATGATCGTTATTCGCGCGAACCTTTGCAAGGTGACCTAGAGAAGTTGCGTTCTTACTATATGGATCGCGGTTATGCTAATTTTACGATTGACTCAACTCAGGTTGCCATTACTCCAGAAAAAGACGATATATTTGTTACTATAAATGTTACAGAAGGGCAAGTTTTTAAAGTTAGTTCTGTAAAGCTCGCTGGCACATTTGTTGTCTCTGAAGCTGAGCTTAAGAATTATCTGCTCGTTAAGCCCGGCGATGTATTTTCCAAAAAACAAATTACAAACACTCAAGAGTTAATACAAAATCGGCTCGGTTTGGATGGTTATGCGTTTGCTAAAGTCGATCCTGTCCCTACCTCTGATGAGAAAACGAAGGAAGTAGCTCTTACGTTCTTTGTAGATCCAGGCAACCGCGTGTATGTCAGGCATATTGTTTTTGCAGATGTGACAAAAATAAACGACGAAGTTTTACGTCGAGAAATGCGTCAGCTAGAAGGTGCGTGGCTATCTAATGCTTTAGTTGATCGATCCAAGCAACGTCTGCAGCGCTTGCCTTATATCGAGAAAGTCGAGTCTGAAACCAAGCCAGTGGCCGGTTCCGCTGACTTAGTTGACGTTGAATTTAAAATTAAAGAAGGGCCATCAGCTCAGTTAGGTGGAGGCGTGGGTTATTCCGCCTCACAGTCATTTATGCTTAACGGTAACTATGCGGATAGTAATTTCATGGGTCGCGGGGAACGCGTCTCCGTAGATGTAAATTCAGGTAAGTACTCTAAGGTGTATGGCATATCACACACTAATCCCTACACCAATATCGATGGTGTGGCGCGTACAATGTCTTTTAACTATCGAGATGTCACGCAGTTTGTGTCGGCTTCATCAGACTTCTCTTCTGAATCTTTGTCCCTGGGTGTGGATTACGGTTACCCTATCAGTGAATTTCAGGGGATCCGTCTTGGATTCTCAGCGCAGAGCTCTTCACTTATCACTGGTTTAGGGAGTGCTTCCCAAGCGCGTGATTGGGTGCAGAATAATGGTAAGTCGCGGCAGGACATAGTTCCCGAGAACGATTATGGCAACGGCTATATCTCACCAGAGACGGTTCTTGATCGAACTAAATTTAATAGTTACGAACTGGCGGTTGGTTGGAGTTACGACACGCGTAATCGTGCGCTGTTTGCAAATCGCGGGACACGACATACCGTTTCCGCAAACTATGCATTACCTTTAAGTGATGTACAATATTTCACCCTGAACTATGAATATTTGCAGTACCTGCCAATCTACAAAAAGTGGACACTGCAGGTGGGTGCTGATTTAGGGTACGGCCAAGCCTTAGGAGACACGACCGCCTTGCCTCCATTCCGTAACTTTTACGCTGGCGGCCCAGATACCGTTCGTGGCTTCAGGGAGAGTCGACTGGGTCCTAAGGATAATTATGGTAATCCCTATGGCGGTAACTTCAAGGTTACAGGACGAGCCGAGTTAATTATTCCTACCCCTGAGAAATGGGCGGCGTCGGCTAGGCTTAGCTTGTTTTACGATATAGGGAACGTGTTTTCGACAGAAAAACGCTATAAATTCATAGGTGCGGACGGTGTCACACCTGTTGATTATGCATTCAAGTATAATAACCTCAAAAGGTCCACGGGACTTGCAGTTCAGTGGCTTGCCCCCCTTGGCTTATTTCGCTTTAGCTACGGCATCCCTTTGAATACGGTTGTAGGTGATGGTTCGGTGTTTGCCGATGAAGAAGAAAGGTTTCAGTTTACTATTGGCCAAGCGTTCTAATATTTCAGCAAGAGGACATACAGCGTGATGCGTTTCTTTAAGTTAAAAACATGGATCCCTGCCTTTGCAGCGGTGGTTTCTCTCATGGCAGTACCGGCGCAAGCCGAGGCTAAAATTGGTGTCCTGGACTATGGCCGCCTCATGGAGGAGAGCCCTCAAGGTAAAGTATTACTTGAGACTCTGCGCAACGATGCTGCGACTAAACAGCGTGAAATACAATTACAAGGTCAGTCCTTGCAGGGCAAGCGCGATAAGCTTGGCAAAGATCGCGCGACTATGTCACCTGATCAGATCTCGCGCGCTGAAAAAGAAGTGCGCGATGGTGAGCGCGACCTTGCTCGACGCCAACAAGAAATTCAGGACGACTTTAATGCAAAGCGTAATGAAGAAACTTCAAAGTTGCAGCGCGGTCTGATTGAAGATGTTCGCGCATATGCCAAGTTACAGAATTTTGACATCGTCATTGCTGAGGGTGTGATCTATAGCTCTCCCGTACTAGATATGACGTCCGGCTTGTTGAAAATTCTGCAAGATCGCTTGGCGCCACGTCCGGCTGCTGCGCCTGCCGCTGCCGTATCCAAGCGCTGATTTTTAAAGCGTCTGCGACGCGGACCATATGGCGCAGATTACTCTCGGCGCGTTGGCGGTTCGCTTCGGGTTGTCACTACGCGGTGATCCTGATCGTCCCGTGGACTCTGTCGCAGCTTTAGCTGCGGCTGGTCCACGCCAGATTACATTTCTCTCTACTACTAAGTTTACTCCACAGTTAGCTAGCACAACTGCTGCCGCGGTCATACTCCACCCAAAGATGGCCGAGTTCGCGCCCTGCGATGTATTGTTGAGCGAAAATCCGCACGCCACCTTTGCAAAGGTGGCAGCTTTACTACATCCCGTGGCTCCTGTAATTGCTGGGGTGCATCCCACGGCAATTATTGGGGTAAATGTTTCTTTGCATCCAAGCGTGCAGGTTGGTCCATATGCCATTTTAGGTGCGGATTGTCGATTAGAAGCGGGTGTAGTGGTTGGTCCAGCCTGTGTATTGGGCCAGGGCGTACAGTTAGCTGCAGGGGTGCGATTGCTGGCTCGTGTGAGTGTATTGGATCGAGTGGTAATCGGCGCACGATCTTTGGTGCATCCTGGGGCGGTAATTGGCGCTGACGGATTTGGTTTTGCAGTTGAAAGTGGGCATTGGCTACCTGTGCCGCAATTAGGCACGGTACGCATTGGCGCAGATGTAGAAATAGGTGCGAACACTACGATTGATCGCGGCGCTTTAGAGGATACGGTGATTGGCGAAGGAGTTAAGATTGATAATTTAGTGCAGATTGCGCATAACTGTACAATTGGTGCTCACACTGCCATTGCAGCTTGTGTAGGTATTGCAGGTAGTTCGCACATTGGTGAGCGTTGTCGCTTAGGTGGTGGCGTAGGATTGGCAGGCCATTTAACTATTTGTGATGATGTTACGCTCACGGGATTCGCCTTAGTTGTGAGTGATATTCGGGAGCCGGGTGTATATTCCAGTGGAATTCCGGTCGAGAAAATCAGTGAATGGCGCAAAATTGTTGGACGCTTAAAGCGCATTGAGACGCTTGCGCAAAGTGTGGCAAATTTAAGAAAACAAAACAAAGAGACAAAGGATTTATCGTGACCCAGCATATTACATTAGACATTAATGGCATTTTGAAACAACTGCCCCATCGTTACCCATTTTTATTGGTAGATCGTGTACTAGAGTGTATAAAAGGTGTGAGCATTCGTGCATTAAAAAATGTCACATATAACGAGCCATTTTTCCCCGGACATTTTCCCCATCGACCAGTAATGCCTGGTGTAATGATCATTGAGGCCTTAGCCCAAACCGCTGGTATTTTAGCCTTTGTTTCTGCAGATGTCGTTCCACATGATGACACCCGCTTTTACTTTGTGGGCATAGATAAAGCTAGGTTTCGGCGCCCGGTTGAGCCTGGTGATCAATTACTTTTGACTGCATCGTTTGAACGCAAAATGCGTGGTATATGGAAATTCAGCGTTGCAGCTTACGTGGGTGAAATTGAAGTCGTTTCTGCCGGACTCATGGTTGCACCTGAAACCAAGGGGCAGGGTGCAGAATGAGTATTGATGCTCGCGCGGTAGTTGCTCCTGGGGCGCGTCTCGCATCAGATGTGGAGATTGGTCCTTTCAGCATTATTGGTCCTGATGTAGAGATTGGTTCGGGTTGCAGGATTGGACCTCATGCTGTGATTTCTGGCCACACCCGTTTAGGTAAAAACAATAAAGTTTTTCAGTTTGCTTCGATTGGTGATGCGCCGCAAGATAAGAAATACAAGGACGAACCAACTCGGTTAGAAATTGGTGATGAGAACGTGTTTCGTGAGTTTGTCACCATCAATCGTGGGACGCCGCAAGATAAAGGCGTCACACACATTGGTAATGACAATCTGTTTATGGCCTACAGTCATGTGGCTCATGACTGTTTCGTTGGTGATCACTGTGTATTTGCTAATGTGGCAACCTTAGGTGGCCATGTGGAAGTTGGCGATTATGTGATTATGGGGGGGCTGTCAGCTGTCCATCAGTTCTGCAAAATTGGCGCACATGCTTTTGTAGCAAATAATGCTGCTGTGACACGTGATGTGCCCCCTTATGTGATTGCCGTAGGTCAGCCAGCTGAGCCGCGCTCGGTTAATTCCACAGGTTTGTCACGGCGTGGTTTTACCCCTGAGCAAGTGCGCAATATTAAAAATGCATACCGTATTCTGTATCGATTGGATCTTCCTCTGGAACAAGCATTAGGGATGTTGAGAGAAGCGGCCACCACTCAAGTTGAGGTGGCTGCGTTTGTCGAATTTATTGGTCGCTCTGCGCGTAGCATTGTTCGCTGAAGGTGAACCATTCGGTACCTGTTATTGCGATAGTTGCTGGAGAAGCCTCTGGAGATAATCTTGGTGCGGCCTTAATTTCTGAGTTGCGCGCGCGGTTACCAGGTGCGCGATTTATTGGAGTTCCAGGGCGGCGTATGCGCGAAGCAGGCTGCGAGGCTTTGGCCTCTAGTGATGAACTTGCGTTAATGGGTCTTTTTGAAATTATTCGTCAACTTCCGCGCTTGATTCGCCTGAGGCATCGATTAAAAGTAGAGTTATTGAAGATTAAACCTGATGTCTTTATCGGCATTGATGCGCCTGAATTTAATTTAGGCTTAGCTCGCTTGTTAAAAGCTAATGGCCTGCCTACCGTACAGTATGTAAGTCCGCAAGTATGGGCTTGGCGCCAAGGGCGTGTGCGTACAATCGGCAATTCAGTAGATAAAATTCTTTGTTTGCTGCCCTTTGAGCCAGCCTTTTATAGAGAATATGGGGTGCAAGCTGTTTTTGTTGGGCATCCTTTAGCTGACCAATATACATTGGAGCCTGATCGTGCAGCGGCACGTCTTGAGCTCGGTTTAACAGAGCAGGATCAGGTGGTGGCCGTACTGCCGGGTAGTCGATTAGGTGAAGTGGTTCGCCTTACTAAAACCTTTGCTGCTACCGCAGTGTGGCTCAACCAACGAAGACCAGGCATACAATTTATCTCTCCGTTAGCGAGTGCCGATACTCGCATGCATTTCATCAATCAGTGGTCCAAACACACCGAGATACCTGTGAAGTGTTTTGATGGGCAGTCGGGGTTGGTTCTAGCGGCGGCTGATGTCGTTTTGGTGGCCTCAGGCACCGCTACGTTAGAGGCTTTACTTACGCAACGCCCAATGGTGGTAGCGTATCGGTTGAGTCTACTCACCGCTTTCATCTTAAAGTCCTTTGGGCTGGTCAAAATTAAATATTTTTCCCAACCTAATTTATTATTAGGGCGAGACTGTGTGCCTGAATTCTTCCAAAATAGGGCTACACCCACTGCTTTGGGAGAGGCTTTGTTAGCTTGGCTCGATGGCTCACGTGATGTAGAGGCTTTACAAGCAGAATTTAAAACTGTGCATCAGCAATTGCGTTGCAATGGCGCTTCGCTGGCTGCTGCTGCAGTTATAGACCTGATTGATTTGGATGCAAAATATTAATGGCTGATACGTTAATCGCGGGTGTGGATGAGGCCGGGCGCGGTCCCTTAGCAGGGCCAGTCGTCGCCGCTGCTGTAATCTTAGACCCTAATATTCCAATTACCGGATTAGCTGATTCAAAGAAATTAAAATCCGCACAGCGAGCTGTTTTGTGCGCACAGATCATGAAAAGCTCATTGACTTATGCTATTGGCGTAGCGAGTGCTGAAGAAATAGATTGCTTAAATATTTTACAAGCAACATTACTTGCTATGCGTCGTGCGGTTTTCGGTCTGTATCGTTCGCCCACCCATCTAGAGGTAGATGGCAATCACTTAATGTCTCTTACTGGGATGATGGGATTAATCTCTGCTGAGGCGATTGTCCGAGGTGATTCAACACGTCCTGTCATTAGTGCAGCTTCGATAATTGCAAAGGTGCATCGTGATACTTTGATGATCGAATCAGCTCGGCGTTATCCAGAATATGGCTTTGATATTCACAAAGGCTATCCGACAGCAACACACTTGGCGGCTTTACGTGCAAAAGGAGTTTGCGCCGAACATCGCCGTAGTTTTCGACCAGTAAGAAATCTGTATTCGCCATGAATTCTTTTATCCACTTACGTTTGCATACCGAGTTTTCGTTAGTAGATAGTGTGCTGCGTATTCCGGAGTTAGTAGCTGCAGTAAGTGCGGCGGGGATGCCAGCAGTTGCTATAACTGATCAACATAATCTCTTCGCAATGATGAAGTTTTATCGCGAGGCGCTCCGCAAAGGTATTAAGCCTCTAATTGGTGTAGATTTGCTGATTGTTTCTCCGGAACAGAACAGCCCCCCAGTTCGCTTGTCTTTGCTGTGTATGAGTAAGGTTGGTTACCGCAACCTTACACATTTAGTGACTCAATCTTATTTAGAGGGTCAGAAGATTGAAGGTCAGAAGAGTGGTATACCTTTGCTAAAACGTAGTTGGTTGACTCCAGAATTTACCAAAGATTTAATTGCCTTATCTTGTGCTCAAGAAGGCGATGTTGGTCGAGCATTAAGTGCGAAGAGAATAACTCAGGCTATAAAGCACTTAAAGTTTTGGCGAGATTTATTTGGCGATCGCTATTATTTAGAAATTAGCCGCTTGGGGCGAGAGCATGAGGAGTCTTTCATTGCTGACACTATTAGTTTGGCGATTGAGTATCAAGTGCCGATAGTTGCAACTAATGACGTGCGTTTTCTTACTGCAGCGGAGTTTGAATCCCACGAGGCACGCGTGTGTATCCATGAGGGTGTGCAACTTTCAGATCCAGTTCGCTCGCATCGATATACCCAACAGCAATATTTGCGTGATTCTTCTGAAATGGAAATCTTATTTTCGGATTTGCCCGAAGCTTTAGAAAATACGATAGAAATAGCACGCCGCTGTACTTTAGAATTGCGTTTAGGCGAAAGCCACATGCCTGAATATCCAGTACCAGATGGGCAGAGTATTGAAGATTTTTTACGTAAGGAATCTCAGAGTGGTCTAACTGATCGGTACAAATTATTGTCTAATGCAGATCATTCTATCTACGGCGCACGCTTAGTAAGTGAGCTAAATGTAATCTGTGATATGGGATTTGCAGGGTACTTTTTGATTGTGGCGGATTTTATTCGTTGGGCTCGTGATAATGGGGTCCCCGTCGGGCCAGGACGTGGCTCTGGTGCTGGTTCATTAGTGGCCTATGCACTTCGAATCACTGACATTGATCCATTGCAGTACGACTTGTTATTCGAGCGCTTCTTAAATCCAGAGAGAGTCTCGATGCCAGACTTTGATATCGACTTTTGTATGGATGGTCGTGAACGCGTAATCGATTATGTCGCTGATAAATATGGTCGTCGACGCGTCTCGCAAATCATTACCTATGGCACTATGGCTGCTAAAGCAGTTGTGCGTGATGCGGGAAGAGTGCTCGGCTTGCCCTATAGTCAGGTGGATCGAATCGCAAAACTAGTCCCCTTTGAGCTGGATATCACACTCGATATTGCTTTGACAAAAGAACCGGAACTTAAAAAACTTTATGTTCAAGATGAGGAGATACGTAACCTTCTTGATCTAGCTCGCTCGCTCGAGGGGCTTACGCGCAACGCTGGTAAGCATGCTGGCGGTGTGGTCATTGCACCTTCATTGCTCGAGGATTTTGCGCCATTGTATTGCGAACAAGACAGTCAAAGTGTGATGACGCAATTTGATAAAGATGATGTCGAAGCTGCAGGTTTAGTTAAATTTGATTTTCTAGGTTTACGCACCCTAACCGTGATCGCTGGTGCACTCCGGACGATTGATAGTGCGCGTGCAATTGAGGGACTCGAGCCTTTAAATTTAGCGACATTGCCTATGAATGACACGACTACTTTTAATTTGCTTAAAGCATGTCAAACCACCGCAGTTTTCCAGCTTGAGTCGCGCGGTATGAAAGATCTGGTGCGTCGTCTGCAGCCTGATCGATTTGAAGACATTATCGCTTTAGTAGCGCTCTTTAGGCCCGGCCCACTGCAGTCTGGAATGGTAGATGATTTTATTAATAGGAAGCACGGCCGCTCCGAAGGGCTAATCGACTATCTCCATCCGAGTTTGGAGTCAATTTTGAAGCCAACTTATGGAGTAATCTTATATCAAGAACAGGTGATGCAGATTGCTCAAGTGCTGGCTGGTTACACCCTTGGGGCTGCAGATTTGCTTCGTCGGGCTATGGGTAAGAAAAAACCTGAGGAAATGGCGCTGCAGCGAAACGATTTTGTGGAAGGTGCTAAGGCATGCGGTGTGCCGGAGATTCAGGCTACCTATATCTTTGATCTTATGGAGAAGTTTGCGGGGTATGGTTTTAATAAATCTCATTCGGCAGCCTATGCTTTGCTTTCTTACCAGACTGCGTACCTTAAAGCGCATTATCCTGCTGCTTATATGGCGGCTGTGCTCTCTGCAGATATGGATCACACTGAGAAAGTCGTTACCATCAAAGATGAGTGTGATCAGATGAAACTAGAGGTATTACCTCCGGATGTGAATGCTTCTGCATACGCCTTTGTCGTGTCAGGCTCTAATCAGGTCCGGTATGGTTTAGGGGCAATTAAGGGTGTAGGAAAAGGAGCGGTTGAGTCGATTACGCAAGAGCGTGAGGCACGCGGTAGCTATACTAGCTTAGAGGACTTATGTCGTCGTCTTGATCTAAATCGTGTTAACCGTCGTGTGTTTGATGCATTGTTACGCTCAGGAAGTTTAGATTCACTAGGCAAAAACCGCGCTACTTTAGCCGCGCTTTTGCCTTCGGCTTTGCAATTGGGTGAACAGGCAACGCGTGCTGTGTCGGCGGGGCAAGTCGATTTATTTGGGCTTGCTAGTACATCTGAAGCGGATCAACAAGAATGGAGTGAAGCTCACCGTCTTGCTGGAGAGCGCGAAACCTTAGGGTTATATCTCTCTGGGCACCCTTTAAAACGCCATGAAAAATATTTAGCGCGCTTTGTAACTGGGCGGATTGCTGATCTCATTAGTGATCGTCCAGCTACAGGTTCGCCAGAGCGCGGTTTTTTCGGTGGGCGTCCTGTCACTATTGCCGGTTATATTCATGAGCTACGTAAGCGCGGTACGCGAATATCTGTGCTTTTGGATGACCGTACCGGCCGCATTGAAGTGACTTTTGCTGATGAAAAATTCCAACAGTATCGGCATCTGATACTGAAAGATGCTTTAATCATCATCGAAGGTCAATTGCGCTTTGATGAGTTCAGCGATAGCTGGCGTTTGGCTGCCAAGAAAATTACGGAATTTGATCGTGTCCGAGAGCAACAAGCGCATCGTATTGTATTGCAGTGGTCTCGTAGTACAACG
>SHZO01000046.1 GCA_009692285.1 Gammaproteobacteria bacterium
AACGGCGCGCTAAGAGACTGCTGCTCAACAACGATTACACGTTGGTCGGGTAAAAATGACAGGAGCTCATTGTTACGTCGGATGAATTCCCGGCCATAGTGATCAAGCGAAACGAGACGCTCAGAGACTATGCCCTCACGCATACGATGAATAATGTGTAAAGACTGGACCTTGCCTTCTCGCATATGAAAGAAAGTACCCTCGTAATTTTTCTGTGCAATCGCTTGATGCATCTTGTTTAACCACTCACTAGCGTCCCCGGCCAAGACTCCGCCAGAAGCTAAACCAAGAGCAAGAAAGTAGGACCCAAGCAATATATATTTGAGTTTTAAATTCATCTGCCAATACCTTCCGGCACCTCTACTAAACTCTCAGAACTCGTTAAATATGAGAGTACGTTCTGGCGTGAAAGTGGCCCTGAAAATTCACTGTGTGCCACAATAAAATTAACCATCTGCACATTAGACGCAAGACTATTCAGGGACGAATTATTTAATGAAACGACCTGTACGGGCGCGACATGGCTTTGTAAATTCTCAGCAGTGCCAATCGAACTCTCTGACATACCGGCTTCAGGGATCACGACCTCTGATAGCGCTATTGTATCAATTAAATTTTGAGATATTTTATCGGAGGGGCTCAAGTTAAAATAAAAAATGGCTAATACAATGACACTTGCCGCCACCGCAACACTGCCAAAGGGCAGGACCCAATGTTTACGGGCTATCAAAGGTAAGGGCAGAGAGTTGCTCAAGGGCTGTGGAAGCAAATCTTGGGTAGTTGTATTTGCAGCAATAGCTGCTACTACGGCATGCGCAAACCCCATTGATACTATCGGTTCATTGCGAATTACTGCTCCAATCAAAGAATAACTAATCCATTGATGTTTGAGCTTTGCATCGCTACATAAGCGACGTTCGAGCAACTCACACTGGCTCCGAGATAATTCGTCATCAAGCATTGCTGATAACTGACTATCGCGCTCTATATAACTCATTCAAACACCCTATCGCGGCCTAAACCACCCGGAAAAACATCAAGCAAACGCAGATGAATGTCTTCTCGCGCCCGAAAGATACGCGATCTCACAGTACCCACCGGACATTCCATAGCATGTGCAATTTCCTCATAAGAGAGACCTTCCAGTTCACGAAAGATAATAGCTACGCGCAAATCTTCGGGAAGTTGCGCGATAGCGGCATTAATAATTACGCTAATCTCATTGGTAAGGACGAGAGACTCTGGAGTTACATTGTCTTTCATATATTCTTGCATCTCCACAGAGAAATCTCCTTTGGCATCATCAATACCAAACCGGATTGGACTACGTGAACGCGCTGACAAAGAGTTCTTTGCAGTGTTGATTGCAATCCTATAAAGCCAGGTGTAGAACGCACTGTCGCCGCGAAAAGTCGCCAACGCACGGTAAGCTTTAATAAAACAGTCTTGAGCAACATCTTCAGCCTCAGCTTGGTTGCGAACATAGCGCAACACCAACTGAACGATCCTGTGCTGGTATTTAATAACCAAAGCATCAAAAGCTCGTGAATCTCCACTCTGAGCCTGCTTCACCAAGGTTAGATCACTGATACTACTAGTCATGGGTACATATTGAAATAGACTAGATTCAACGAAAAAAGTTCCCCTTTTGTCTGTGCAGCACTTCCTTGACCATTGAAAGCCGGATTAGCGCAAGTATTGCCAAATAGAGCAGTATAAATTTTAGGTAACCTCATAAGTGCCCCCGCAATCCATTTACATCACAATACACATTGTGTTGGAAAAATAGCCCATTTGAATACCCTAACTCCAGCGAAAAGCCGCGAAAAGCTCTCAAGAAAGACAATTTGCTTTACTGAGAATCGAAGCAGATAACAACCAGTTATATGGCATAACGATCGAGATAATTCACCCTAGGAGTAAAAAACATTATTAAAATTTTAGGTAAAATATCTTCAACCACCCTTAAAGCCCTTGCCTACAACATACACTTCACGTGACTTAGCGCGCGATGCAGCAGGCTTACGAATTAATACTTTCTCGAAGAACTTACGTAATTCTCTCAGGTAGGCGTCAGACCCCTCCCCCTGGAACATCTTGGCTACAAAAGATGCGCCAGGCTTCAGAACCAATTGAACTGAATCAAGCGCAAGCTCTAGAAAATAAATAGAGGAAGCTTGGTCGGCAGAGCTGATACCCGTAATATTTGGGGCAATGTCTGACAAAATTAGATCAAATCGGCCACCCTCTAACCAATCAAAAATTTTCCTTACTATCACATCGTCTGTAAAGTCACCTTGAATGAAATCTACATTGGGTAAGACCCCCATCGGCAGGATATCGGTCGCGAGCACTCTGCCCTTGGACCCAACAAGCCGGCCAGCTACCTGCGACCAGCCGCCCGGTGCGGAACCGAGATCCATAACCCGCATACCAGAGCGTAATAGCTTGTCTTTTTCATTAAGCTCGATCAGCTTATAAGCAGAGCGTGAACGGTACCCGTCCTTTTGCGCCTGTTTAACATACGTATCGTTGACGTGACGTTGAAGCCAATTACTGCTACTTTTAGATCGAGGCATAATAGCTATAGCCTAACTTGTTTCTCTACCTCTGTCGGGCCAACCGACCAGGATGCCAATTGATCCGTATAACTGAACTGCCTATACCACTTGATGACACTACGCATAAAAGCGTCAATGAAGTGCTACGCGAAGCGATATTGGACCGTCTGCTCATCAGCGATGTTGAACTCGTTGATTTCACTGTCTTCAAACGAAGTCATGATGCCCGCCGCAAGAGCAGCAACATCACGTTCATTTACATCATCGATCTGATAGCTCGAGATGAGGAAAAGATCCTCAGTCGCTTTCTTAATGATCCCCACGTCATTTCTGCACCAGATACCCAGTACTACCCACCCGTGCGCGACACGCTAGGATCAAAGACTCGCCCATTAGTCGTGGGCTTTGGGCCCTGTGGCTTGTTTGCTGCGCTGCTACTAGCGCAGCAGGGCTACAAACCAATCGTCCTTGAGCGAGGACGTGAGGTAAAACGTAGGACTCACGATACTTGGGGTCTGTGGAAAAAGAAGATGCTCATACCAGAATCCAACGTGCAATTCGGCGAAGGCGGCGCGGGTCTATTCTCCGATGGCAAGCTCTACAGCCAGATTAAAGATCCCAAGTTTTATGGGCGAAAGGTAATGCGAGAATTTATTCTCGCTGGCGCTCCGCCTGAAATCCTCTACGTCAATAAACCTCATATTGGCACCTTCCGACTTACTGGCATCGTCACTGCGATACGCAATAAAATTATAGAACTGGGTGGTGAAGTTAGATTTGAAAGCAAGGTCACCGATCTACTTATCGAAAACGGAGAGATCCAAGGCGTGGGTCTCGAGAATGGTGAAAGATTAAACAGCCATCACGTTGTACTAGCACTCGGTCATAGCTCTCGGGACACTCTGCGAATGCTAGAACAAAGACAAGTCTTCATGGAAGCTAAGCCCTTCGCCGTGGGTTTTCGTATCGAGCATCCTCAGTCAATGATCGATAAAGCGAGGCTCGGGCGTTTCGCTGGGCATCCTGCATTGGGCGCAGCAGACTACAAGCTCGTACATCACGCAAGTAACAGACGCTCGGTCTACAGCTTCTGTATGTGTCCGGGCGGTACCGTCGTTGCTGCCACTTCTGAAGAAAACCGGGTCGTCACAAACGGTATGAGCCAGTACTCTCGAAACGAGCGCAATGCAAATGCTGGTATCGTTGTAGGGATAGACCCAAAAATTGATTACCCCGGTGGGCCACTTGCAGGCGTTTTATTGCAGGAGAGACTGGAGTCCCTAGCTTACGAGCTCGGGGGCAAAGATTACTGCGCCCCAGCACAACTCGTTGGCGATTTCCTCTGCGGCACAGCCTCTCGTGAACTTGGGGGAATAGAGCCATCATACAAACCCGGTGTTCATTTGTGCGACCTGGCAGCATTGCTACCCAAGTACGCGATCGAAGCTATCCGTGAGGCGCTTCCGATATTCGGCCGCCAAATAAAAGGGTTCGACCGGTACGATGCGGTGCTCACCGGAATCGAGAGTCGCACATCGTCGCCCGTGCGCATCACTCGCGATCCGGTTACCTTGCAAAGCATCAATGTACTTGGACTGTACCCTTGCGGCGAAGGAGCTGGCTATGCAGGCGGCATTCTCTCCGCTGGAGTCGATGGCATCAAGATCGCTGAGGCCGTGGTAGCTAACCAATGAAATTTGATGATCTTAAGAAATTACACCAAAAAAAATATCGTGAATCTTTTGGCTTTTTTCTTTTAGAAGGCGAGCATCTCGTGATGGAACTGCAAAAAGCAGCGTTGAATAATTCGCTGCTAAAATCTTGCGAACTGTACGTGACACATGAACGCAACCCTTGGAATAGCAGCTTTGCCACGCACGTAATAAATTCTCGCCATATGATGCAAATTACTGAAACTCGAAATCCACAGGGCATCGTAGCGCTGGTCCCAATGCTGCCACCTACTGCACCCAAACCTGGCGAGAGAGCTATCTGTCTTCATGAAATTCAAGACCCAGGTAATCTAGGGACGGTACTCCGTACGCTCGCATGGTTTGGTAACTTTCGTTGTTTGCTCACACCAAACAGCGTCGATCCGCACAACTCAAAAGCAATCAGAGCAAGTATGGGCGCAATCTTCCACGTGCCCATCGAAACCGAAGTGCCACTTGAGTCGCTACGCGAAAGATTTACTCGCATTGCATGGCTACACACTACAGGTCAAAGCCTACAGTGCGAGAACTTCAAGAACTTCAACTGTTATCTTTTTGGCAATGAAGCTAGAGGCGTGCCAAGCGATAAGCTCAATAAACTCTGCGCTGTGCCATTCACGATTCCAGGCACGGAGTCAGTCGAATCACTAAATCTCGCCTCAGCCGTAAATATGTGCGCCTATGAAATCGCACGAATGACCTAAAATAGAGTTATGGGTCATTTCTAATTTGTGCGATGAGTGCTGCCATACTCAAATCTTGGTGTAAATCACCAGCCAAAAGATAGCGTGCCAGCTGTGGATCTTGCAAATCCAATAACTCAATTAATAAAGCAGTTTGTGAGCTAGATGCTTGGTCGTTGTAACGCTCCAACCAACGCTCGAGCAAGACATCAAGCTCTTTCATACCGCGGCGACATAACCAACGCAATTGACTCAATGCTGACTCTCAACCATCATTTTTTTAATCTCTGCAATTGCTTTAGCAGGATTTAAATCTTTAGGGCATGCCTCAGTACAGTTCATAATCGTATGGCAACGATAAAGTTTGAACGGATCTTTTAGATCATTGAGTCGCTCAACGATAGCTTCATCCCTACTATCTACAATCCATCGATACGCCGCTAGTAATGCAGCCGGTCCTAAGTAGCGATCTCCATTCCACCAGTAGCTTGGGCAGCTAGTTGAGCAACACGCACATAAAATACAGGCTGATGGGCCGTCAATCTTTGCTTGATCTTCGGGTGATTGAAGGCGCTCGCGATCTGGGGGGGGCGTGGTACTAGACTGCAACCACGGTTTGACAGAAGCATACTGCGCATAAAATTGCGTCAGATCAGGCACTAAGTCTTTTATTACAGCCATGTGGGGCAGTGGGTAAATACGCACTTCAGCCTTAACGTCGGCGCAGGCCTTAGTGCAGGCAAGTGTATTAGTACCATCAATGTTCATGGCACAACTACCACAAATACCCTCGCGACAAGAGCGTCGAAAGCTTAAGCTTGGGTCAATCTCATTTTTTATTTTAATCAATGCGTCAAGCACCATCGGACCACAAGCATCCATATCAATATTATAAGTATCAATACGCGGGGTCTCACCCGAATTAGGATCAAAGCGATAAATACGAAAGGAACGAACATTTTTAGAACCTACAGGTGCAACATGCACTTTGCCATTCTTATTTATTCGTGAATTAACAGGAAGACGAAATTCAGCCATGACTTAATATGCCTCGACTCAGTAAGTACGCGCTTTTGGAGGCACGGGTTGTACATCAGCAGTTAGGGAATTCAGGTGCACGGGTCGATAATCAAAATGAGTTTTTCCCTTTTCATCAACCCAGCACAATGAGTGCTTCATCCATGTAACATCATCACGGTCTTTAAAATCTTCGCGCGCATGGGCACCGCGACTCTCTTTACGGTTTTCTGCAGAGTGAACCGTAGCTACGGCTTGCCCGAGTAGATTATCGAGCTCAAGTGTCTCAATGAGGTCGGTATTCCAGATCAAGCCGCGATCTTGGATACCCACATGAGCGAAAGAATCCACCGTGGCTGCAAGCTTTGAGCAACCCTCTTGCAAGGAAACACCAGTACGAAATACCGCAGCATCCGATTGCATAATTTTTTGCATCTCAAGACGAATCTGCGAAGTTGGGCGCGATCCCTTGGCATTACGGAAATGATCCAAACGCGACACAGCCAAATCCCCAGCATCATGAGTGAGCGGCCGATGACTTTGTCCCGGTCTTAAAATAGAGGCGGCATACCGCCCCGCCTCTCGACCAAAGACCACTAGATCAAGCAAAGAATTCGAACCTAAGCGATTTGCACCATGCACCGAAACACAAGCCGCTTCACCCACGGCCATCAGTCCAGGCACCACGGTATCGGGATTGCCGTTCTTAGGTGTGACGACTTCACCGTGATAATTACAAGGTATACCCCCCATGTTGTAGTGCACAGTCGGCAATACTGGAATAGGTTCCTTATTAACATCAACACCAGCAAAAATACGCGCCGTTTCAACAATGCCCGGCAGACGCTGATGAATCACCTCAGGACCCAGGTGTTCAAGATGCAAATGAATATGATCTGCATCTTTACCCACGCCGCGCCCTTCACGAATCTCAATAGTCATAGAACGCGAGACCACATCGCGTGATGCCAAGTCTTTGGCATTCGGCGCATAACGCTCCATGAAACGCTCACCGCGAGAATTAGAAAGATATCCACCCTCACCCCGTGAACCTTCAGTAATTAAACAACCTGCACCGTAAATACCAGTAGGATGAAACTGTATAAACTCCATGTCTTGCAAAGGTAAGCCGGCGCGCAACGCCATACCACCACCATCACCCGTGCAAGTGTGGGCCGAAGTGCATGAAAAATATGCGCGGCCGTAACCGCCGGTAGCCAAGATAACCAAATGTGCGCGAAAACGATGAACCGTACCATCAGCTAAGTTTAAGGCAACAACGCCACGACACTCGCCATTTTCCATCATGAGATCAATTGCAAAATATTCAATGAAAAATTCTGCCTGATGACGTATTGATTGTTGATAGAGCGTATGCAACATAGCGTGACCAGTACGATCGGCAGCTGCACAGGTGCGCTGTGCAACCCCCTTGCCATATTCGGTGGTCATGCCTCCGAAAGGACGCTGGTAAATTCGCCCATCGAGTGTGCGAGAGAATGGGACGCCGTAGTGCTCTAGCTCGATGACCGCCGCAGGAGCCTCTTTACACATGAACTCAATAGCATCTTGGTCACCGAGCCAATCGGAACCCTTGATGGTGTCGTAGAAGTGATAGCGCCAGTCGTCAGGACCCATATTGCCAAGCGCTGCAGAAATGCCCCCCTGCGCGGCTACGGTATGACTGCGCGTGGGGAATACTTTGCTGATACATGCTGTTTTCAGACCAGCTTCAGCCAAACCTAAAGTAGCTCGTAAGCCTGCTCCACCGGCACCCACGACAAGAACGTCATAGCTGTGATCAACAAAAGAGTAAGCGGTCATCTAAAGCAGCTCCGAAGTTAGAACAATATTCATTACGGCACAGATTCCAGCTACAGCCACAATGATATGTACAAAACTACAAATGAATAATGATAATTTTTTGACAGCTTTAGCATGTAGATAATCTTCTATCACTACTTGGACACCCAGTGCTGAGTGATATGCCAAAGTCATTAATAACAAAACTAACCAAACGTAATTAAATCCTACAGTGATCTCTGAACGCACATTGTGATAATCAAACGAACCAATCCGAAAAATCCACTGTAAAAACCACAACGTAAGTGGCACTAAAGCCACAGCACTCAAGCGTTGCAACAACCAATGCGATACACCATTTTTAACTGAGGCAGTGCCGAATACTTTATCCAAAAGGTTGCGCAGACTCAAAGCACGCCTACAGAAAAAAACAAGAAGTACGTAGCGACCAAAAACAGTAGTAAAGTGGTAGCGATAGTAATGCGTGCACTGCGACGAGCCTCGTGTCGCTCAAAACCGTAACCTCTGTCCCACACGAGATGTCGGATTCCATTACAAAGATGATAGAAGAAAGCCAACAACCAACACCCGAGAAATACTTTGGCTACACTACTACCAAGTAGGAGTAAAACCTCAGCGTATAGCAGAGCACTGGTGGCAGCAGCCATTAACCACAAAACTAAAAACAATAAACCCAAAGATAAAACGAGACCGGCAATACGATGAGCAATAGAGAGAGCCATGGTATACATAAATCTATAAACGGTTAGGTGAGGCGATAAAGGTCGCTCGAGCATCTAAAACTCCTAGGAGGCGAAGAAATTTAAAAATCTATGCATCGACCATTCTTTTCCCAATCGCCATAGCGCGTCGGCTCGGGACCTGAAGGCCCGCCAAATTCAACCACGCGCTTAGGTACCAGAAGATCCGTAGCTGAAGTTACGCCGGCTACAGTGCCGAGCCCTGTGCTCACTGAAGAATCAAGGTTTATCTGATCAACTAAGGTCATCTGAGGATCTGGCTGCATTAAGACAGAATTGTGACAGAATTAGCCCTGCAAAACCACCGTAGATGAGTCACAATTCAATAGAAATTATGAGAACAATTATTCCATTAATAAATTTGGGGGTGCTAGCAGTGCGCGGTGTCGATGCACGCAGTTTTCTGCAAGGGCAACTCTCACAGGATGTTCTTAAGCTAAAAACTGGCGAGGCGGTTTTGGCTAGCTTAAATAACCCACAGGGTCGTACCTTGGCTATTATGTGGCTCGTCTTAATGACTGACGAGATTATCTTGGCCGTTTTGCCGCGCAGTGGCATAAACGATATGCTGACGAATCTCAAACACTTCATTTTCCGTGCCAAGGTTCAACTAACCGATGAGTCTTCTCTTTGGAATATTGAAGGCTCTTACGCCACCAGCGCGCCCAAAGAAGGACTCACATGGGCAAACTCTCCCGCAGGCCGCTTTCTACAAATAACCCGACTCTCCAATAGGCGCGAACTAGAACCTGCCACTGCTACCGAAGAATACCACTGGCACTGCACAGATATAGCAGATGGCTTACCTAAAATAACTACTGACACTCGGGCTCTATTTGTTGCACAAATGCTAAACCTTGATTTAATAGGAGGCATTTCATTTACTAAAGGTTGTTATACCGGCCAAGAAGTCATTGCGCGTGCGCACTATCGGGGTCAAGTAAAACGTCGAATGCAAAGACTACGCACCTTTGCTCCAGAATTGCCAATACACATTGGTGACACTGGCACATTAAGGGACGGCCGTACTTTTAAAGTGGTAGATGCCGTTCAATTAAGCGATGGCCGGATAGATTTTCTTGCTGTTACTACCTTTGCAGAAGCTGCATCGTTAATCCCTGCGCCACCTATAGCCGAAGATGCCATTGAATGCAGTAAGCGCACCATAAATTGCGAGAACCTACCCCTACCCTACCCGCTGCCGCTATAACTTACTAACTTGATTTTGCAGATCAACCCACCGTAGTGACGCAGAGTCAATCGACTCTCCTAGAAATCGACTACCTACGCGCGCGAAACGCTCTGGTGCATCAGTGACCCAAAACTTGGTATAGGGTTGCTCATGTATGGCTAATAAATTTTTCTCGCACAAAATAATAGCCGTAGTTTTTGCTGTGGTGTGGGCGGAATCCACCAACTGCACTCTAGGTCCTGCAACCTGCGCTAATGTCACAGAAAGTAATGGGAAATGTGTACAGCCAAGCACTAGCACATCGGTTTGCGGCGTTAACAAACTAACGAGATAACGCTGCGCAATGGATTCAGCTAATGGTCCTTCTGTCCAGCCTTCTTCAGCCAATGAAACTAATATTTGCCCCGCTGCAGCCTTTACCTGTGCTTTGGGCGCAAGTTTCAAAATTTCGCGCTGATACGCCCCGCCCTTAACTGTCCCTTCGGTAGCTAACACTGCAATACAACTAGTTCTACTGGCACGAACTGCAGCTTGTGCTCCAGGCTCAATCACACCGATCACAGGAATTGGGGCAAAACGTTCGCGCAGAGTAGGCAGAGCCACCGCTGAAGCGGTGTTACAGGCCACAATCAATGCTTTGACTCCCGCATCTATCAGTAAAGTACTAGATTGAAGTGCATAACGCACCACTGTTTCTGAGCTCTTAGTTCCATAGGGCAAGCGAGCGGTGTCGCCAAGGTAAATAAAATTTTCTTGGGGAAGTTGATGCCGAAGAGCAGCTAACACGGTGAGACCACCGACTCCTGAGTCGAAAACACCAATAGGCGCCGCAGCGTCAGGTTCATCTATAAATCGTAGTGTCATTCAATCTCAGGACGCATTTGCGGGAACAATAAAACATCACGAATCGAAGCTGCATCAGTAAGGAACATAACCAAACGATCAATCCCTAAACCTAATCCTGCGGTCGGAGGCATGCCATACTCCAAAGCTCTAATGTAATCGGCATCAAAAAACATGGCTTCTTCATCACCAGCGTCTTTACGATCCACCTGAGCCCTAAAGCGTGCTACTTGGTCTTCTGAATCGTTGAGCTCAGAAAATCCATTGGCGAGCTCACGCCCACCAATAAAAAACTCAAACCGATCTGCCAAAAATATATCAATATCATTTGCCCGTGATAAAGGAGAAACTTCGACAGGGTATGCATATACGAATGTAGGCTCGAGCAAGGTGTGCTCGCACGTCTTCTCAAATATTTCTATTTGCAGCTTTCCGGCACCATCGCCAGATTTGAAAGGTATATGGCGTGCGGCACATGCCGCACGCAGATAATTTATATCGCGTAACTTCGTATGATCTAAATCTGGGTTTTCATTTAAGATCACCTGTTCAATAGTTATGCGCTTGAATGCATTACTGAGATCATATTCATGCCCTTGAGATGTAAATTGCAAGATACCCAAAATTTCTTTTGCAGCACCACGTAACATCCTCTCTATTAAATCCATC